>JANXNT010000690.1 GCA_025353985.1 Limnoglobus sp. | reverse complement strand
GGTGAAGTCTACGCGCTCCGCTACGCAAAGCCTGCGCGTCGCGGCTAAACGAATGGAAAACAGGAAGACCCGAAAACACCGTTACTGGGGGAACACGTTGTTACAGTGTTGGCCCGATGTGCCAGGGTGCGAACTCTTCTTCGCCGACGCCGTGAATTTCGCTCTTCGTTTCGTCGATGTCCATGTCAGAGATCATTCGCTACCCTCGGCGTAGCCAGATAGCGGGATCATCCCGGCCATGTCGCACGGCAATGATAATCAATCCCTGCGATTCCACGCGATAGTAAATCACAAAAGGGAATCGCTTGGTCGGACACGCTCGAATGCCTTCAACCACCTCACCGTAGAGGCGGGGGTTCCATTCGATCTGAGCCACCGCTCGATGCACCGCGTCGAGGAACCGATTGCCTAACCCCACGGATCGCGATTCGTAAATCGTCCGGGCCTCGGAGACATCATCGGCGGCCTCGGCCAGATAAATCACTTGTGGCATCATCGTGCCCGCGTGGCATGCGCGACGACCTGATCCCAGGTCATCGCCCGCCCAGGATCGGCGGCATGAGCATCCAGTCGACGATGTAACTCTGTCAACAACTCTGGGCTTGGTGAAGGACGCCAGTGATTTTCCGTGATCTGGTCCCAGAGTTGGAAAACCAATTCGAGTTGGTCTTCAACCGGCCACTCTCGAACGTGATCGAGTGTTGCGGAGGCGTTCAAATGAATCTCCCATTAATGACGCCAAATTGCGAAGTTGGTGGTTCCACAATCGGCTGACGGATTCGGCGACGATGGCCATTACACTTACAGCGTCGGCCCGATGTGCCAGGGGGCGAACTCTTCTTCGCCGACGCCATGGATTTCGCTCTTGGTTTCCTTGCCGCTGGCGACGGCGAGAATCATCTCGAAGATTTCCTTGCCCACCGATTCGATGCTCGTGCCGTGGATGATCTTCCCGGCGTCGATGTCCATGTCGGAAATCATTCGCTCGTAAAGTGGCGTGTTCGTGGCCACTTTAATACATGGCGTCGGCTTGCAACCGTAGACGCTGCCACGGCCCGTCGTGAACACGCACACGTTTGCTCCGCCAGCGACGATGCCCGTCATGCTGACGGGGTCGTAACCGGGCGTGTCCATGACCACGAAGCCCTTCGTTTTAATCGGCTCGGCGTATTCGAGCACCGCCGTCATTGCGGTCGTACCGGCCTTGGCGATGGCCCCGAGCGACTTTTCGTAGATCGTTGTGAGGCCGCCTTCTTTGTTGCCCACCGAAGGATTATTGTTGATTTCCACGCCAAACACGCCGGTGTACCACTCCCACCATTTGATCCGTTCGACGAGCTTTTCGCCGACGGCCTTGCTGACCGCACGGCGGGTAAGCAGGTGCTCGGCACCGTAAATCTCGGGCGTCTCGCCGAGTACCGATGTGCCACCTTGCTGAACGATGAGGTCCGATGCGTAGCCGAGCGCGGGGTTCGCGGTTACGCCGCTATTACCGTCGGAACCACCGCAATTCGTGCCGAGCGTGATGTGTTTCGCCGGGATCGACACGCGATACACATCGTTGACGCGCGGGAGCATCTCGGCAATCGCCTTGACGCCTGCATCGACGGTTTTGCCGATGCCACCGAGTTCTTGAATGCTCAGGTTTAACGGCGGTTGCTTCTGTTTACCGAGTTGAAACAACCCGAGATTCTCGTTCTCGATGAGGTGACTCGCTTGGCCGGTTTCGCAGCCGAGGCCGATGAGAATGTACGCGGCCACGTTCGGGTGGTTCGCGATTCCGGCGAGCGTGCGGTCGAGTTGCTTGTGATCCTCGCCGCCATACGCCATCGCGCAACCATGCTTGTGAACGATTGGCACGACGCCATGCACGTTCGGATATTGATTGAGAATCCCACTCGCTCGCAGTTTCTCGGCCACGTACTTGCTCGTCGCGGCGGAGCAGTTCACGGTGCTAATAATGGCGATGTAGTTGCGTGTGCCGTAACGCAGGTGATCGGCCTTGTGGCTGCCGCGGTCGTACCCCTCGAAGGTGCGATATTCGGCCGGCGGCGCGGGCGGGGGCGGGGTTTCCGTGGCGTAGGCGTAGTCGCGCTCGAACTGCCCGAGGACGACGTTGTGCGTGTGAACGTGTTCACCGGGCGCGATGTCTTTGCCCGCGAAGCCGATGACTTGGCCGTACTTGTGGATAGGCTCGCCCGCCAGGATTGGCCGCACGGCGAACTTGTGGCCGAGTTTTACGTTCGTCGCAATCGCCACGGTGCCGCCATCGAACTCCACTTCGGTTCCTGTGACGATGAGGCGACGCGCGACGGCGATGTTGTCGATCGGGCGAAGGTGGACGGCGACAGTCGAGAGGGCAGCAGGCATGAAGGCTCCTTGCGTGACGGCGGGATATCCCGTTAAGTTAATCCGAACGGGCACAAGAATAAACGCGAGTGTCGAAAAGGCGAAGCCGCGTATGCGTCGGTCAGATTCGACCGATCCACGTCGTCACCAGCCGGTAAATATCCAGCCCGACGACGAACGCCATCATCGTGAGTACCACCGCGAGGCCCGCGAGCGTGAGCCACGTTTGGACGCGTTCGGGCGCGGGCTTACCGCGAATCCACTCGTAGAATAGAAACATAACATGCCCGCCATCGAGCACGGGGATCGGCAGGAAGTTCACCACGGCGAGGTTGATGCTAATCAGCGCGAGCATCAGGAGCAGTCGCCACGGGCTTTCTCCGGCGAGCAAGTAAGACATGCGTGCGAGGTTGATCGGCCCGCTGAGCGTTTGCAGTGCGGACACGCGCCCGAAGATCATCGCGTACAGGTTGATGTAAATGCCCTTGATCATCCGCATCGTGCGACGGCCGCCCATCGACAACGCCTCGCCGATGTCGTTCGCTTTCTGAATGCGGAAGTCCGGCATCAAGTAAAGCCCGCGATCGTCGTTTGCCATCGGATCGACGCTGTCGTTGGCCGTTACCACGGTCATCGTCAGTTTTTCACCCGCACGATTCACGCGAATTTCGCACTCTTCGACCGCATCTCGCTGAATGATCGCATCGATCGCGGCCCACTGGTGCGGCTTGATCTCTTGCCAGCCACCGGAGTTCAACTTGCCGGCGTAATCGCGAGCCGACAACTTCACCGCTTCGATCGTGTCGTTTGCCAATAGCGAGGCGGCCAATGCGGGTGTCCCCGGTGAAACGGCATCGATCACGGCTTGCACCTGGTATGCCAAGCCGAGCGCGTTGATCGGCAACGGCGTGTTGGCCGCACCAATGCCGGTAAGGTCGAAGCGGGCGTTTTCGTCCCACTTCAGTTCGGCCACCACGCGCTTTTCGGTGTGGTCGACTTCGCGGAGCAGCGTTAGCTTGACGATCTTCTCGCCGGGTGTGCGGTCGGCCCAGCGATTGAGTTCCATCGGCAAACGAATCGGGTCGAGTGGCAACACGGTTCGATTCGCCACTGCCGGTGCATCGGATTTGCCTGCCACGTAAACGGTCGAACTGCGGTCGGCGTTGACGACTTCGACTTCGACGACGCGGTCGCCGGGGTTCGTGCCATCCTTCACCTGAATCGCGGCTTTTTCTGCGGCAGAATCGGTGCGTGTGGCGACGATCGGCCCCATCCGCATTCGGATGCCGAGTTCCTTGCGGATCGAAGGCGGCACCACGATCTCGGTCGGCGGATCGTTCGGTGTATTCATGCGCCGTACGAGTACGACAATCGTCTCCGCACTGAGGCGTGCGAGGCGACGTTGATATTGAAAGTATTCGCCGCTCGGATCCATCGACGACGAAGCGAAGTAAGTGACTGCGCGGGTGGGCGAGTCGGGGTCGGTCATCGCAACGATTCGATCGCCTTGCTCGAAGCCCGCGCCGCCTTGTTTCGCGTTCGCGGATGCCGCGGCGCTTCCGGGGCGGTACGGTGGCGTTTCCATTCGGCGGGTGTTCAACAACACGAGCGATTCGGGTGGCAGAATCCCGAGCATGGGGAAGGGTGCGCCTTCGCCGAGCAACGGCTCCGCTTGAATTTCACGCTGCTGACCCTTGTAATTCAGGATCATGTGCAGTTGATCGCCCTTGTTCGTTCCCCACACTTCGGGGCGAATGTCGTCGAACCACGGGTTGACTTGATTCCCGATCTTCTTGATTTCCGTGCCGGACGCGATGCCGTGCCGCCACGCGGTGCCACCGGGTTCGCTGTAAGCGATGACGGCAGGTTTCTCTTCGAGGCCGTGCATGTACACGATCACGAACAGAACGCTGCCGAGGATGAGGTTCATAATGACGCCGGCGGAGATGATGAACATCCGCTCGCCGACCGATTGATTTTTGAAAGAGCGCGGGTCGTCGTCGCCTTCGCCATCGATGACGCCGTCTTCCTGGCCGAGCATTTTGACGTAGCCACCGAGCGGCACCACCGCGAGTTTGTACGTCGTTTCGCCGAGTTTATACGAGCAAAATGGCAACGCCGGGCCGAAGCCGATGCTAAAGGTTTCGACGCGGACGTTGCAGAGTTTCGCCGCGGCGAAGTGGCCGAGTTCGTGCAGGAAAATGATCAGCGTCAAACCTGCGGCGGCCATCAGGCAATCGATCGGGTGCAAGTAGCGCAACACCACGACGAGCAACGCCACCCCAATGATGACATTGAGGGCGTTCTGCTTGAACCAGGATGCCGGTGTTTCCTGGAGTGAAGCATCGTTATTGTGCGGTGTGGGTGTCACGGTCGGGTCCAACGCGCTACCTCCTGCCGCGCCCAGCGGTCGGCGGCCCACAGGCCATCGAGCGTCGGGTGCGGATCGTAATTGTGGTAATCGAGTACCGCCCGGCAGCACCGGGCGATGTTGAGAAATCCGAGATCGCCAGCGAGAAATCGTGCCACGGCGGCTTCGTTCGCCGCATTTAGAACCGCCCCGCACGTGCCGCCGCGCTCGGCGACTTCAAAACCGAGATCGAGCGAACGGAACGTCTCGCGGTCGGGTTGCTCGAACCGCAGTCCGGTCAGCGCTTTCCAGTCGAGACGCTTCGCCGGCCCGGAAATCCGCTCCGGGTACGCGAGCGCAAACTGGATCGGCAGTCGCATATCGGGCGGCGAGAGTTGCGCGAGAACCGAGCCATCGACGAATTCGACGAACGAATGCACGATCGATTCGGGGTGAACAATCACGTCAATTTTGTCGGGCGTTAACCCGAACAGCCAACGCGCTTCGATGACTTCGAGTGCCTTGTTCATCATTGTGGCGGAATCGATGGTGATCTTCGGCCCCATTTGCCACGTTGGGTGGTGCAATGCCTCGGCGGGCGTGACGGTTTCGAGTTCCGCCGTATTGCGCCCGCGAAACGGCCCACCGCTGGCCGTCAGTACAATTCGTTCGACATCGTTGGGGCCATATCCCGCCATCGCTTGGAAAATTGCGGAATGTTCGCTGTCGACGGGCAGAAGTTTCGCCCCGCGCCGTGCTGCGAGTTCGGTGATTAGCGACCCGCCGACCACCAGCGTTTCCTTATTGGCCAAAGCCACGGTTTTGCCGCATTCGAGTGCCGCCCACGTGGCACAAAGCCCCGCCGCACCAACGACGGCCGCAACGACGACATCGACCGCCGCATCGGCGGCCACGCGAATCGCGGCATCCGGCCCGCTCAAACACTCGGTACCGGGCGGAAACTGGCTGCGGTCTGCCTTCGCGAAACCATCAGGGTCGGTGAGGATTGCATATTGGGGCCGAAACTCGCGGCATTGCTCCGCGAGTAACTGCCAACGCGAGTGCGCACACAGGGCAAAGATTTCGAAGCGATCCGGGAAATGCCGAACGACATCGAGCGTATTCGTGCCAACCGAGCCAGTACAGCCGAGCACGGCCACCCGTCGTCGGGCGGGGTGGCGCTTCGATTCTGAAACGGAATCGGTCACTCAGGGCACCATCGGATGGGAAATCACCAACGCGACACATCGCACCGGCATTATAGGGATACCAAAAGCAAACTGCGGCGGGTACCGGGTGATATGTCACCCGTGTGCCTGCCGCAGCTGACTGTATTGAGTCCCTTGCGGGATTAGTGACGGTTCAAAAGTAACGTCGCTCCAAGGAACACAAGCACCATCAGAATGATAGTCGCGGCCACGATACCGAGTGTACCGAATGCGGGTTTCCGCGAATCGTCGTCTTGTGGCATCCAACCACCCGGAATACTTTGGCGTGCGGCATCGGCATACGGGGGCGATTCCGGTGCGACGGGCGTCAGTGGTACATCATCAGGGTCGTATGCCTGTTGCACGGCAGCACGGCTTGGGAACATCGGGCCGGAAGTCCGCACGGGCACCGGGTTGGCCGACGATGATGCGGACATCCCACCCATTTGCGAACTCTTCGTACCGGGGTTCGAGTTCGATTTTTGCGGGAAGCTGCTTCGACCGGGGAAGTTTGGCATACCGCTCGGTGCGGGTGGCGGGGTTTGTGGCCCCGATGGCATCGCACGGCCCCGCGTTGGGGGTGGTGCCATGCTCGCCATGCGCGAAGGCGACGCTTGTGCGGGAGCATCGGGCAATCCGGACATGCGACCCGACGAACCCGACATTTGCGTAGAGGCCCGAACGCCGGAACGACTGCCTGACGATGCCGTTGAGGAATAGCGAGCCGTGCTCTGTGATCGCGACTGCTGATCGGCGGTTTGCTGGCCTTGCATCAGATCGCCGAGGTAAGGCTCAAGGGCTTCGACGACTTCATCCAACCCGCTGTAGCGGTCTTCGGGCTTCTTAGCCATGAGGCGATGCACAACTTCCACGACCACATCGGGCACTTCCGGTGCATATTCCTTGATCGGCGTTGGCTCTTTGTTCTGGTGTGCCATCATCTTCTCGACCGCACTGCCTTCGGGGAACGGCATTTGACCCGTCAAGCAGTTATAAAGCACGCAACCGAGGCTGTACTGGTCGCCAGCCGGGGTACGGTTGGTCGGTTCGAGAATACTCTCTGGGCTGGCACAATCGAGGCCGCTGGTCAGCGTGTTCGCGGTCGACATCGTATCGACGAGCGATTCGCCTTCGTTTTCCACCAACAGCGAGCCGATACCCGAGTCCAAGATGCGAACTTGGTTATCCGAGCCAAGCAACAAGTTCGATGGCTTGATGAGGCCGTGGAACAGGTTGTTCTGGTGTGCGACGGCCAAACCCTGCGCGACTTGCACGCCGATCATCGCCGATTGCGAAACCGACAGCTTACCGTGCTGATGGATTACCGTTTCGAGGCTTTGACCTTCGACGAGTGGCCACACGAGATAGTGCAAGCCGCCTGCGGTGCCGACATCGACGAACGGCACGATGGCCGGGTGGCTGAATTGGCCGAACGAACGAACTTGGCGGCGGGCCAATCGCACGTTC
>JANXNT010000681.1 GCA_025353985.1 Limnoglobus sp. | reverse complement strand
CTCGCGCCGAATGTCGGTGCACCAAAACCGCCTGGCCCTACGGTAGTAGTCGGGGAGTTTCCCTGGTAGAGCGGGTTCGCGTAGTACGTACCGAGTATGTTCGACCGGCTCAGCGAGGAACCTGTTGGCCCCATCAGCGAGATCGTGGGAATGGCATCTTGTTGAATCGTCGGCGTACCACCCGCCGATGTGCTCGTGTTACTGCTAGTCCCGGTTCCCGTGCCCGTCGTGCCGGTCGTGGTACCCGTTGTGCCCGTGGTTGCGGTCGTGGTTTGCGCGTAGCTTGCCGATGCGAGAACCGCACTGATCGCCGACGTTAAAACGCACCGCGTAAGGAATGTCATGATCGTGCCCCAAGGAAACCGCGAACGTGCCGACTCGTATCTCCGGATTGTATCGTCGCGCACCGCCGACAACATGAGAGAATTTTCTGCGGTGCGAAGATTGGTTTCAGTTTACATCACGCCCGCAATCGGTTCGCCTGCGTGGCCGAAGTACACGGGGCGGTTGCTCGGCGTGTAGATTGCCTACGCGGCGCGGCTAAACGATGCGCGGTGCGGCTGAACGATTTTCACGGCGTCAGTTGCCAAATCGCGGGCGTACTCAGATCCGGGTTGCCGGGGATGATGTATCGGCCGGCGATGTAGAATCGGCCTTCGTCGTCGCGGGTTGTGCTGCCGTAAATCAGCACGCCTTTGGTGTTGGCTACGGGTATCGGCACCACGATCGGTTTCGCCGTTGCGGACTTGGTACGCAGGTCGAACGAGAGCCATTCGTAGCTCGCACCGCGTTTGCCGATCCCGCACAGTATCGTTTCGCCGTCGTAGCTGAACAGCGATGGCGTGTAACTCTCGCCATCAGGGTGGAACCAGCCGAGGTCGGCGAACGCGGTCCCGGTGTCGCGCGGGTCGATGCGATACAGGCGGCCCCGGTCGGTGACGAACGCGTAACTTTCGTTTTTCAGCGGCGTGACGCCGACGATACCGTGCGAGGACGCATCGGGTGAAGTGCCGTAATGTGCCATCGGGAACGCGGCGATTTCTTGGAGTTGCGTGTCGTATTCGATGAGGCTGACAATCGTGGTCGTGCCTTCGACTTTGGGCCGCGGAACGAAGACGTGGCCGCGCGAATCGGCGATGAAGTTGCGCGTCGTGTGCCCGCCCACGGAACCGACGCGAACGCTGTTTGCCACTTTGCCCGTAGCGGTATCGACCTGATATAGCACGTGGCCGAAGTAGCCGAGAAAGTAAACGAACCGTCCGCCGACTGCGGAGGCGATCACCGCTTCGCGCACTTCCGCGATATGCTCCCATTCGGCATCGGCGACTGGCTTGCGACGCCAAAGGTGCGAGCCGTGCGTCGGCAGTTTCGAGCCATCTTCGTTCTCGCCGCCCTCATCGAGCGACGCGAAATAGTTGTAACCATCGGCGGCTTGCAGAATCTTCGTGTGAATCTTGTTTTGTTCGACGCCCGGTTTCGCGAGGTTCAGGCGAGTCAGATTCTCGACGACGCCACCGATGTCAACCGACTTGCCCGTTTCCGGGTCGAACTCGAAGAGATGGGCTGAGAGATTTTCCGCACCATCGCAGGAGACGCCGAAATAAATACGCCCCCGGTGATCGCGCCCGGTGCTTCCCCAAACCGCCGCGGCCGCATGAAACAACGGCCACTCGACCAAACACACCGTCGGCACTCGTGACGGGCCGATTGGCGCATTCGAGAAGACGAAGTTCTTGGCCGTCGGCGTTGGCTCTTTCGGAAGCGCTTTCACACGTGAAACAGGCTTCGGTACTTCGACTTCTGCAACGGTCGGTGTAGGCACGACAACCGGCGCACACCCGGCCAGAAATAGTAACCCCAAGATTCGGATTTGCATCGGGGCTTCCTATCGGGATTTCGATTAAGATTCTGCCTGCGTTGTGGTATGAAATATGACGGCAATTGGGTAAGATTGATTTCGAGAAGGCCGTCCCACCTGTGGAGAATCTGACGATGTCCGAACCCGAACAACCGTTGCCCGCTCGCCGCCGCCCCTGGATTCTCGCAGTGATTACCCTGTTCGCGATGATTGGGATCATCGTTGGGTTGGTGTATTCCACATCGTCGGTAAATGCTCGCCAGGAAGAGAAGCCGACGAAAAAAGCCGACGACGAGAAGGCCGAACGCGAACCGCAACCCGCACCCGAACTCGATGGTGGCATCGCCTGGCTGAACACGGCTGGCCCGATCAAGATGAAGGACTTGAAAGGCAAAGTCGTTTTGCTCGATTTCTGGACGTTGTGCTGCATCAACTGCATTCACGTCATGCCCGATCTTGCGAAACTCGAAAAGAAATATCCGAACGAACTCGTCGTCATCGGTGTCCACTCCGCCAAATTCGAGAACGAAAAGGATACGAAAAGCATCCGTCAGGCGATCTTGCGTTACGAAATCGCGCACCCAGTTGTGAACGATGCCGAACACAAGATCTGGGACCGATTCGGCGTGCGATCCTGGCCAACCATGTCGCTCGTCGACCCCGATGGCAATTACCTCGGTCAGATTTCGGGCGAAGGCAATTTCGATCTCCTCGACAAGATCATCGGCAAACTCGTCAAAGACGCGAAAGCCAAGGGCACGCTCGACGAGAAGCCACTGCGATTCGACCTGATTCGCTACCGTGAATCCAAGGACACGCCGTTGTTCTTCCCTGGAAAAGTCCACGCCGATGGCAAGAGCAACC
>JANXNT010000639.1 GCA_025353985.1 Limnoglobus sp. | reverse complement strand
CAACGTGCTGCGTTGCGGTTCGAGTTCGCGAACGATGTCGATGGCCCGGCGAAACGGGTAGCGTTGCAAGAGGTGATCGAGCCGCCGGAAGCTTTTGCGAATTCCCACGTATGTGCGCCATTTCGATATCGCTTTCAGTGGGAGTTTCGGTTGATCCCCATCGAATTCCCACGGGTGGAAGTACGTCATCCCCATCGCGGGCTTCGTTGTACGCCGTAACTGCGACAAGCCGGCTTTCATGATCATCAGTGGAAACAACCGGAAATATCCGCCGCCTGCGACGGGTAGGTTCTGGCCCGCGATTCGCCACGTGGCGGGTGGCAGTTCGAGTATCTCCAATGTCTTGCCAACTGCGATAAACGGCGTTCGTGGGGCATCGGGGATGCCGTAGCGGTCGTGCCGAACGGGGAAGATCGACGAATCGTAAATGAGACCGCATTCGGCAATCACATCAATGGCCCATGCGGTCTGCCGGACGACGCTAAACGTCGGTGCGCGATAGCCGAACACTTCCACGCCGGACGTTTGTTCCAAAACCGATTTACTACGTCGAAGGTCGGCCGCGAACGTCTGCGGGGTGAAGCGATGCACGCGCTGATGGTCGTAGCTATGCGTGCCGATCTCGTGGCCCGCACCGGCAATATCGCGAACGAGTTGCGGGTGCGTCTCCGCAATCTGGCCGACGACATAGAATGTGGCCTTCGCATTCGCTGCGGCCAATCGCTCCAGGATCGCGCGTGTCGAACGCTCCATTCGATTCGCGTAATCGAGTTTCAACTCTGGCGAACATTCGATATTCGCGGCGGCTTCGATCCGGTAATGCTCTTCGATGTCGAAGCTCAGAACGTACCCGGATGCCATCGATTCGTTGTTTGCCATAGTCGGTTTTCTAGCAAATTGGCGATACGACGCCGACTGCGCACGACTTGCGTCGACCGAAAGCGAACGGTTTGCTAAAATCGCAGCGTGAGAATCGCGAAACGGGGTGTTTAGGAAATATGTCACGAATCCATCAACTGTCGGCCAACGTCATCGCGAAGATCGCAGCGGGGGAAGTCGTCGAACGGCCCGCGAGCGTTGTGAAGGAATTGCTCGAAAACTCGATCGATGCCGGGGCCACGCGGATCGATATCGATCTCGACCAGGGCGGCACGGAACTCATTCGCGTCGTCGATAACGGGCGTGGCATCGTGGCCGACGACCTCGCACTCGCGCTGACGTCTCATGCGACCAGCAAGCTCACCGATGCGGAGGATTTGTTTCGCATCGGCACAATGGGCTTTCGCGGCGAGGCACTCGCTTCGATCGGCAGCATCGCCAAAGTGACGCTGCAATCGCGGGCCATCGATGCCGAATGCGGTTCGGAGATCCGCTGCGATGGTGGCGAACTCTCCGAAGTGCGGCCGTGGGGTGGTGCCACCGGCACGCGCATCGAAGTGCGGCACCTGTTCTACAACATCCCCGTTCGCAAGAAGTTTCTCAAAAGCATCGCCACCGAACTCGGCCAAGTCTCCGAAACCGTCACGCGGATCGCACTGTCGCACCCAACGCTGCACATCGTGTTGCGGCACAACGGGAAATCGGTTTACGAAGTGCCTGCATCCGCGAATCTGCGCGAGCGCATCGGCCTGTTCTACGGCGGCGAAATCCGCAAC
>JANXNT010000614.1 GCA_025353985.1 Limnoglobus sp. | reverse complement strand
GGGGCCACCGGATTTTCCCGTATTGATCATTGACGAGCCAATTTCTGAAGAGGAAATCGCTCAATGTAAAGACGATTATCGCCGGCCAACGGATCAAAAACTGGCTTAGCATGGGACAATGTGCAGAATGTCGTGTTGCAGGAGTTGGGTGCGGGGAATGTGGCGGCGGCGACGAAGATTTACGACACGTATTTTGCGGGTGAGTCGGATACATTGGATGCGCGTTCGCTGGTGGCGTTGGTGGACAAGCTGGATCCGGGCTTGGTGAATGATTTGGTGTCGAAGGCGCTGGATCAGATTGCGAAGTCGGCAGTGCGTGCGATCCCGCAAGTGGCCTTTTGAGACGAAAAAAACCGAAAACACGGGTTTCGCGCGTCCGCACTTGTTCCTTACGTCGAGTATGAGAGCGAGATTTCGGTTGGAAACACTGTTAGCTTTGGTTTTGTGCGCCTTGCTTTCTGGAGCGGGGGTTTCTATCTTTCTCTTTTCTGGCAGGCTCGTTTGCCAATATACTCTGACCCCCGGTTTTCGTTATGTCGATGGATAAAAGCCTGAAGCGCAAAGGCGGAATGACCCGGACGCGCTGCGTGATGAAGCGATCCGAGCGGATCATCAAGATGATCGAAGATGGCAAGTGGAAGGACGACCAAAGCCCTTACAACCTGCCGAAGACGCGCGTTCTGAAGGTCGCGCTCAAGAAGAAGGTCAAGAAGGAAGCGGAAGCCGAAGTCGCCGACCCCAAGAAGAAGTAACGAAGTTTTGCGGAAAACGCAGGCGAAATGCGGCCGACTGGGCGAACCGGTTGGCCGTTGTGCGTCGTTTCGTTTACCATCTCGGTATGAACGCAGCTTACCTCGCACTCGGCAGCAACCTCGGCGACCGTCGCGGTTACCTCGATGCCGCCATCCGTCGCCTCCGTGCCGAACCCGGCCTCCGCGTCCGTGCGGTTTCGCCGTATTACGACACCGCACCAATCGGGAACGCCGGGCAAGACGCCTACCTGAACGCGGTGGCGTTCGTCGAAACCGATAAGTCGCCGCAATCGTTGCTGCGAACGCTGTTGGAAATCGAGCATCGCTTCGGCCGCAAGCGGGCACCGGGCACGCCTTCTTCATCGACGCGGGACACGGCTTCGACCACCTACGATTCACGAACGCTCGACCTCGACCTTTTGCTTTACGGCGATCAAGTTTGGGATTCGCCCGAACTGACGATCCCGCACCCGCGACTCCATGAACGCTCGTTCGTGCTCATCCCGCTCGTCGATATCAACCCAAACATCGTTCACCCGCTGTTGCGCCGCACGGTGCAAGATCTGCTCGCGGATCGCCCGCAATCGGACCGCGATTCCGTGCGCCGACCAGCACCCGTCGCCATTGATGATCGCCGGATGTTCGAGGGCATTCGCGTTCTAGTGACGGGTTCGACAAGTGGCATCGGGCGGGCGATTGCGGAGGGGTTCGCTTCGCACGGCGCGAACGTCATCGTTCACGGGTATCGTTCGCGCGAGAATGCTGAAACCGTTGCCGAACAACTTCGTGCGTACGGTGGCGATAGTCGCTACGTGCTGGCGGACTTGCGCGACCCGGCCGAATGCGACCGGCTGGCCAAGGAAGCGTGGGATGTGCTCGGCGATGGCCTCGGCGTGCTCGTTTGCAATGCGGGGGCCGACACGCTGACTGGCGATGCCGCGAAATGGTCGTTCGACCAGAAACTCGATGCGCTGCTGAACGTCGACCTGAAAGCGACGATGCGGTTATCGCGGCTCGTCGGCGAGCGGATGAAACTCTGCGGACACGGCGTCATTCTCACGGTCGGTTGGGATCAAGCCGAAACGGGGATGGACGGCGAGAGCGGGCAGCTTTTCGGGGCGGTGAAGGGCGCGGTGATGTGCTTTACACGCAGCTTGGCGGTCAGCCTCGCGCCGGAAGTGCGCGTGAACTGCCTGGCACCCGGCTGGGTCCGCACCGCGTGGGGCGAAACCGCATCGGCGGCGTGGCAAGATCGCGTTCGCGGCGAAACCCCGCAGAAGATTTGGGGACTTCCCGACGACCTCGCCGCCGCCGCCGTCTGGCTCGCCTCGCCGGCTTCGAAGTTCATCACGGGGCAAACGATCCGCGTCAACGGCGGTGCCGTGCGTTAATTCTGGAGGCGAATCGTGGCGAAAGCGGTCGTGCTGTTTAGCGGTGGCCTCGATAGTTCGACGACGCTCGCGGGGGCCATCGAATCGGGTTTTACGGCGTACGCGCTCAGCGTCGATTACGGCCAACGCCACAAAGTCGAACTCGAATTTGCGGCGAAATTCGCGAAATCGCTGGCAGTGACCGAGCATCGCACGGTGTCGTTGGACTTGCGCGCGATCGGCGGCTCCGCACTCACTTCGGATATCGACGTGCCGAAGAATCGCGACAGCGACGGCATACCGATCACGTATGTGCCCGCACGCAACACGATCTTGCTCGGGCTGGCGCTCGGCTACGCGGAGACCGTCGGCGCGTTCGATCTGTTCATCGGCGCGAACGTCCTCGATTACTCGGGCTACCCCGATTGCCGCCCGGAGTTCCTGACGGCATTCGAGAATCTCGCCAACCTCGCCACAAAAGCGGGCGTCGAAGGCACGGGCCGCTTCCGCGTTCACGCACCGCTGCTACACAAAACGAAGGCCGAGATTATTCGCGATGGAGTGCGCTTAGGAATCGATTACGCCGACACGCTGAGTTGCTACGACCCGGACGAACGCGGCCACGCTTGCGGCGAGTGCGATTCGTGCATCCTGCGTAGAAAAGGCTTCGCCGAAGCCGGTGTGAGCGACCCGACGCGGTATCAGTAGTTAGGAGTTACGAGTTGAGCGTTGTGAGTATCGGTGAAACTCTCAACGCTCAACTCGTAACTAACAGATGGATCGGTTGTGGGAACATCCACCCGCACCAACTTCAAACGCACGTAGCCGTTGGCGTTGCTTCGAATTGAGCCGAACGCCGGGCCGTTCGAAACCTTGTCTCATCACTTGCGGGTGTAAACGCCGAACGGGTAATGGGCATCGCCACGACGTCGCCAGTGCAACCAGAATCCCAGGAGTGCCAGCCCGCCGATGGTGACGGAAACGCCGTACCAAAACAGCCCCGCAACGGACTCAGAAACAGCAAGTAAAAGCACGCCCATCGCTATCGATGTAATGGCCGCAATGAGCACCAGCGGCGACATGTTGCGTAATCGATTGGGAGGTTCGTGATAATCTTGCATTTGTACTCCTCGTCCTCAGTCGAATGCCACCGTTTACTCCCTCGATTCGAGTGATAAATCTCGTTCTTGAGCCAGTTGCTCAAGGAAACGTTTTGCTTCAGTTCCACGACCAGCTTGCATGTCCTCGATCGATTCCTGCAACAACGCCGCTTCTTTTTCGCGGTCGTACGGAGCCATCGGGTGGGGATCGTCGAAGTCGTCTTCAATGTCCACTTGTGGCCACAGAGCCACACGCGTGCCGTTGGGTAGTTCGGTCGGCGCGTCGAGGTGGACTTGCCCGTTCACAATCGTGCCACTCAGTTTCATGATCGCGGATCTCCTTGTTGAAATTCTAACAGATCGATAATCCGTGGGAATATCTACTTCGGGCGCTGATCGAGTAGGTATGCCATCAGGTGGTAGAATTCTTGCGGTTTCAGCTTCTCGCTAACGTCGGCGGGCATTGGCGATTGTGGCGAGGTTCGCTTCTTTTCCACGTCGTCGATACTCACACGCACTTCTTTTGCAAGCGAATCGATGATGATAAACACCTTGCCTTCGACGCGTAGCAGGCCCGTTAGGGTGCGGCCGTCTTTCATGTCGAGAATCGTCGTGTGGAAGGCGTGATCGACGTTGCGGTTCGGGTCGAGAACATCTTCGAGTAGTCGCTCGATGCCGCGATTGCCGATGCCATCGAGTTGTGGGCCGACCTTCGTGCCCTGCCCGCCGAGTTGGTGGCAATTCGCGCAGTTCGTGGTGAACAGCGCCTTGCCTGCAACCATGTCCGTCTTCGCGGTCTTGTAGCCGGTGCCGCGTTCCTTGATGATGCCCGCGAGCCGCTCATCGGCACTCGGTATCCCCGCGGTCAGTTCCTTCACGACCGCCTCCCAGTTCGCGGGATTCGTCGCCTGAAGGCGTTCGAGTACGGCCTTCTCTTGCAACAAGAGAGCGCTGGCGTTGCCCGTCTTGATGTCGGCAAACAACAAGTCGGCCCCGCTCTTGTTTCCCGCAAGGCCGTTCGCGATAGCCACACACTGCCGGTACGACGCGGTCTTCAGTTGATCTTTCAGAGTGACTTGATCGAGTAGGCTGGTGGAAGCAATCAGAATGGAAATCGCTTTCTCTTTGACGGAGAGCAGTGTATTCGCGTCTTTCACAACTTCGGCGCAAATGGGGAACCGGACTTCATTTGGTAATTTCTCGATCGCGATGAATGCGGCCATCCGTACGGTTTCGGGCCGTTTCGTATCTTTCAAAATCGCGCGCGATGCGTTCGTCGTGTCGTGCTGAATGATGGTGGCCAATTGCAAACTTTGCACGACGGTCGCTTCGTTTTCCGAAAGCAAACCGTCTTTCACTCTTTGAAGTAGCGGCATCGATTCCGCAGGCTGGAATTTGGCTCCGGCTTCCTGAACACCTCGCAAGATCGACTGGAACATCACAACGATGGCATTCGCATCCGGAATCTTCGTTGCGGCGAGCCATGACGCCTGACGGTGCGCTTCGACTCCGTATCGACCGACGTGTTGATAGGCTCGTTCCGTGAAGGGGGAGGCCACGGTTCCGGCCTTCAATCGTTCGGAGAGCCACCACCCCGCATAAGACGAAGTTACGCCCAA
>JANXNT010000582.1 GCA_025353985.1 Limnoglobus sp. | reverse complement strand
CGAATAACATCAATCGCATTTGGCACCGTGAACGTGACTTCCGCCACGGTAACGCCCCCATCGGCGAGTGCCCGCATCACATCGACGAGCGGGCCGGGGTCCGAAAAGCGAACGACGGCAACGATGCCACATTCGAGAACGCGAGACAGATCCGATTCGCGGCTCATAATTCGAGTATCCGTGTTGGGAGCGTGAGTCGTGTGGTCATCTTACATTTTCTGGCGGAATCGCCGTTCTTCGAGCCGCCAATACACGATCGCGACAACGAAGGTCGCCGCGGCGAGCCACGCGAGCAGTTGCAACAGCGGGGCGAAACCATGCTGTTTCACGAGCGGCCCGGCGATTTCCCCGGAGACGATCGCGCCGCACAAATAGCCGACCGCGTCGATGATCCCCGTCGAAGCCGCTGCCGCACGACGCCCGCCGAGGTTCATCGCCAACACGCCCGAGCAATACGTACATGGCCCCATCACGAACAACGCCACGGCGCTAATCAGCGTTAGGGCGAGTATGCCACGATTGTGCAGGTCGATGTTTGCCAAAGCAAATAGCGAGAGCATTGCCAAGAGCACCAAAGTCACGATGATTTTGCCGAAGTGCCCACGTAGCCGATCCGCGCCCCAACCGGCCAACAGCGATGCGATGGCCCCGACGAACGGGAACAAAAAGCTGAGCAACCCGCAGATGTCCGGGTCGAGGCCGACGCCTTTCTCCAAGTAGCGAGGCGTCCAGAAATTGAACGTCTCGCGTATCGAGGTGAGACCGGCACTCATGAGGCAGACGAGTAGGAACATCGGGCTGCGGATAAGTGGGCCAAGTAACGCGAAAAGCGAGACGGTACCGCGACCATCGTCGGCACTGTGGACGTTGAGAGGTGGTGGCGGAGCCTCAGTCGCACCAATCGCGATTGGACTATTTTTCAACGTGAACACGCTAACGATGGCGACGGTCAACAGCGTGACAGCGGCAATGCCGAAGAGTTGCGGCCACGAAGCACCGGCTTTCGCGAACGCACCGAGATACAATCGGCCGAGCGCATCCCCGAACAGGTAACTCAGCGAGACGATGCCCATAATCGTGGCGAGTTTCGCGGGGTGGAACCAGCGTACGACGATCTGCACGATGCTGACCCAACCCATCGACTGTACGAATCGGTTCGCGGCCCAAAGGATGAGGAACACGCTCGTGGTGCCGACGATACCGAACGCGGCCACACAGATCGCTGAGAGAACCATACCGAGCAAGAACATCCGCCGTCCGCCGAGATACTCGGTGGCAACGCCGTTGACGAGTTTCCCGATGGCGTACGCATATGTGCCGATTGCAATGAGGCGACCGTATGCGGCTTCATCGAAGCCCAATTCCGGATCGTTCAACATCGCGTTGGAAGCGACGGGCAACACCGAACGACAGACGTAGTACCCCGCGTAGCCAACGAACAACGTGATGACAGTGACGCCCTGCCATTTGCGCAACCGCGATGCATCTGCCGACGATTCGGACATCATTGACTCTCACTTGAAATCTTCATCACTCTCGATTGGATTTTTGAACATTGCTTCACCAATACTGTTAAAGTTGTGAAATACCGCATTACTGCCCGTTTCCCCCTCCAACTGGGAAACGTATTATGACGATACTAATTACATTTTCGATTGCACTCATACTTTCGCTGATGGCGACGTGGCTGATTCGTCGTTACTCACCACGAATCGGACTAGTGGACCCGCCCGATGGCGTGCGGAAGTTACAGCGTGTGCCGATCCCTGTGGGTGGTGGTTTGGCGGTTCTCTTTGCGATGATATTTTCAGTTTCGGTCGCTCTATCACTCGATTCTCGCGTGGCCCTCGCTTTTGCCGAACGTCTCCCGCAATGGATGGCACTGGGCATCGCCGGGGCCATTATCGCGATCGTCGGCCTCATCGACGACTGCATGACACTATTGCCATTGCAGAAGCTACTCGGTCAGTTGGTTGCGATTACGGTTCTCGTTATCTTCGGCAATTTGCAAATTGTGGATGTTGCGGTTTTCGGTACGAATGTGCATTTGGGCTGGGCGGCAATCCCCGTTACCTACTTCTGGTTTCTCGCCGCCGTCAATTCGCTAAACCTACTCGATGGCATGGATGGTCTACTCGGCACTGTCGGTGGAATTATTTGTGGGGCGTTGGCATGTATTGGCATCCTTACGGGCCAACCGGCGGCGGTGATTGTGGCCGTGGCGCTCGTTGGAGCACTCGTCGGATTTCTTCGGTTCAATCTTCCACCTGCGAGTATTTACCTCGGCGATAGTGGGAGTATGTTGATTGGCCTGATGATTGGTGGCATCGCGATTCAAGCCTCGATGAAAAGCCACGCGGCCGCGTTGCTCGCGCCAACGGCGCTATTGGTTTTGCCGTTCCTCGATACCTTTGCGGCCATCGTCCGACGCAAACTCAGCGGTCGCGGTATGTCCCAAGCGGATCGCGAACACCTGCACCACGTTCTGCTTCGCCGCTCCGGTTGGACGGTACGCTATGCGTTATTCGTTGTGTCGGGTCTCGGTGGAATTGCCGCTCTCGGCGCAACGCTCGCCGTGTACTTTCGCCACGACAGTATCGCCATCGTGACCTCACTCGGCGTCGTCGTGGTACTGCTCGCGTTCGGCTGGTTCGGTGGAGCAGAATTGAAACTCATACGTTCCCGTTTCGCGAAACTCATCTCGCGGCCAAAAGTCGAAACTCCCGTAAAAACCAGCGAAGAACTACCCGCACAAGCCACACCGTGAAGGATATTCGCAACAGATATCACTGAGCCGATTCCCCACAAGGCGACGGTGAAACATTCTTAACCGAGCCGATTCCCCACAAGGGGTCGGGTGAGAGACTTGCAAACAACAGCGAGCAAGTGACTCGCGGAAATCTCGCGTTTTCGCTCACCGATCCGATTCAATCACCCTACCACTTGCGGGGAATCGGCTCGAGCTTTTCCCCTTTTTCCCTGGGTGAGAGATTTGCAAACAAAATCGAGCATGTTACTTGCGTTTTCTTTCACCGATTCAATCACCCGACCCCTTGCGGGGAATCGGCTCGGGGGTTTCACCTGGACCTTCGTTTATCCAGAGAACGAGTGGGTAATCTTGGCATCGAACATACACGATTGCGGCTTCCAAGGATTCCGGTTTGAGTAGCTCGGGTTTCGATCCGGACTTCGTCCACCACGTACCAGAAGTGCGTTTGCCAAACGCTGTGTTCATCGCACGAGAGGCATAACTTTTGAATTCTGACATGACTCGAGTGCCGTGCCAATCGGGGTGTGCCGAGACGACGATGTGAACGTGATTTCGCATTATTGCGAGCGCGTCAATCTCCCAACTGCGAAACGTGGCGTTTCGACGAAATTCCGCGGCGGCGGATTCTGCTTCCTCCACACTCAAATACACCGTCTCGCCACGCATGACACTTTGCGAGTAGCGAACCAAGCCAGGAATATCCCGATCGCAATCCGTACCGGGTGAGTTATGGCGAACTTTCACTCCGTCATTGCCACGAATGTCCGTGACGAATCCTCGGTCATCACCTGGCAACCAGGTACCGTAAGTCGTCCACGTGAGCAGCCATGACTGGGACATACTTTTCCCCGAGTTGATTCCCCGCGAGGCGTCAGGAGACTGGCAAACAACAGCAAGCATGTTATATGCGTTTTCGTTCACTGAGCCGATCCCCGCAAGGGGTCGGGTGAGAGACTGGCAAACAACAGCGATCGCGTTTCTAGCGGGATTCAATCACCCGACCCCTTGCGGGGGATCGGCTCGGGAGTTACCCGACCCCTTGCGGGGAATCGGCTCGGGGGTTTCTCCTGGGAGACTTGCAAATAACAGCGAGCAGGTTACTCTCAGAAATCTCTCACCCGTGGCCTTCTTTCACTTCGTTGCGGTTCCAGCGTGGGATAATCACGAGCAGGTCTTTCGTGCCGTTGGGTACGCACTGGCAACTGAGCCGCGATTCGGTCGTGACGCCGGGGGCTTCGTCGAGCATGTCTTCTTCGTCTTCGGTGGACTTCGAACACGTATCGAGCGATTGCGAAACGAACACATGGCAAGTCGAGCAGGCACACACGCCGCCGCAACTGTGGTTGATCGAGATGCCCGCGCCTTCGGCGATATCCAGAATGCTGCCTTCGAGGCCGTGATCGCCGAACGGGATGTCCGCCGGATCGACGCGCACGTCGGTATCTACGCCGGTTTCCTCGTTGCGGAACGTGATCTGGAAGACGCGCGTCGCCTTCTCGATTTCTACGGGACGAATATAAGGGTTGACGCCGCCCATTGCGGATGCATCCTGATCGAGTGAATCGGTTAGTTTCAGTAAGTGGCATTGTACGCGCCAAAAAACGCGAGAGCGGGGAAGTCCGAAGAGTTCCCCGCTCTCGCGTTTATTTCGAGTGTCTGTTCTACTGGAATTTCAGTTCATTTCGGACTTGTTTCACGCCGGGCGAGAGGCGAATCATTCCTTCGGCGGTGCGGGCTTCGTCTTCGTCTTTCACGTTGCCGCGAAGGATGACGATGGGGCCTTCCATGCTAATGGTAATCGCACCGGGGTTCGCGATCATGCTCGATCGGCCAATGACGGTTTGCAGGTCCGCTTGCATCTGGGCCGGCACAATTGCGGGGCTAGCAAATCGGAGCGTGGCGGTGTAGCTGATCGCGCGTTGGAGCGGAATGACTTCGCCGCCGGTGAAGTTACTATTCGAGTTAAAGCTCGTGTTTCGGTTCGTGCCAGTGGTGCCCATGCGGTTCGTGGCACTGGTTGCGGTCGTTCCCGTGCGGCCTGCGGTTGCGTTCGTTCCCGTCGTGCCCGTAGCTCCGGTCGTCGTGCGTCCCGTGTTGGATGCGGTCCCGGTGTTGATCCCCGAAGTACGAGTACTGCCGCCGGTGG
>JANXNT010000548.1 GCA_025353985.1 Limnoglobus sp. | reverse complement strand
CGGGGCGGAAGTGGTTCAACGGCGACACCGAGTGCGAAGCCGGTTGCGGGATCGTACCGATTACCTACAAGGAAAAGTCGTTCGTCCACGCGCTACAATGGGCAATTGGCCTCGAATGGTACTTGCTAGTGAACGATCCGTGGCGAATCGCGATGAGCACCGACCACCCGAACGGCGGTTCGTTTCTCGCGTATCCGGAGATTATCGCGTTACTCATGTCGCGCGATTTGCGGCGGGAAATGCTGAAGCGATTACCCGAGCGCATCCGCGAACGCTGCACGCTGCACGACCTCGAACGCGAATACACGCTAACGGAAATCGCGATTATTACCCGCGCGGGGCCGGCACGAATGCTAGGGCTGTCGCACAAAGGCCATCTGGGTATTGGTGCCGATGCGGATATCACCGTTTACACGCCGAACAGCGACGTTCAAACGATGTTCGCGTTGCCGCGATTCGTCTTCAAAGCGGGCGAATTGATCGTCGAGCACGGCGAGATTCGTCGCGTACCGTACGGCCCCGCACTTTGCGTCGAACCGGCCTATGACCCGACGATTCTGCGCCACGTCGAGCCATGGTTCGAGAACCATTACGCGATGCGTTTCGCGAGTTACCCCGTCGGCGACGAGTACCTGAGCCGCGGCCTGCACGTACAGGCGGTACGATAACGAATCCGATTCCTGTTCACTACCGTCGATTATGAGAGGCGAAAACGATGGCAAAAGCACGAAATCCGTGGGACATCCGCCCAGCCAAAAAGACCGCCTCGGTGAGGACTGCGCTGAAGGCCGAGGTTGAGGCGAAAGCGAAGATCCTGATCGAAACCGTGCTGAAGCCCAAACACATATCGCCACCGACGGAAGGCGAACTGTTCAACTACATCTCGGATATCACCGTGAAGTGGTACCGGAACAACTTCATCTTCACCTCGACATACACCTGCCCAGACCCGAAAGCCTTCTCGCCGTCGTTCGAATCGAAGTTCGCCCGCACGGAACCCCTCGGCGACGATACTTCTCCCTGTATTTCATGCGCTACACGGGCAAAGAATGGGTCGGCATTTTCGAT
>JANXNT010000527.1 GCA_025353985.1 Limnoglobus sp. | reverse complement strand
CGGACCGCACGGCGAACGCAGCCGAGGCGTTCGCCTTCGACGAGCATTCGCCCGAGTCGCGGGTGCAACGGCAACGCCGCGAGTTGCTGGCCGATGTCCGTTAATTGGCTATTTTTATAGGCTCCGAGCAAGCTCAGGAGATCGGTTGCTTGCTTCAGGGCTTCCGGTTTCGGCGGATCGATCCACGGGAATGCGGCGAGGTCGGTTTCGCCCAACGCAAGCAGTTGCAGCACCGCCGGTGCGAGATCGACGCGACGAATTTCGGGTTCGGTGACATCGGGCCGCGCACGCTGGCTCGCTTCGTCCCAAAGGCGGATACACGTACCCGGTTGCGTCCGCCCCGCACGCCCCGCGCGTTGATCGGTCGACGCTTTCGAGATTGGCACCAACCGCAGCCGATCCATACTGATAGTGGCGTCGAACTCCATCTGCCGGGCGAAGCCGGTATCGATGACGACTGTCACGCCGTCAACTGTTACCGATGTTTCCGCGACGTTCGTTGCGAGCACGATCTTTCGCCGTTCGTGTTTCAGAAGTGCGCGATCTTGCTCCTCCGGCGAGAGTTCACCATGCAGTGGCAGAATTAGTAAATTTCGCTCGCTAGCAAAGCGTTCGAGTTGCTCTTCGGTTTGGCGAATCTCACGCAGTCCCGGCAAGAAAACGAGTATGTTTCCCTCGTGAGAATCGATGCTGTCGCGTACCGTTTGGGCGGCGGCATCGGTGATGGGCGTTTCGGAGCGACGAACGCGATAGCGAATGTCGACCGGGTACGTTCGCCCCTGACTGACAACGGTCGGGCAATCGCCGAGATACTTCGCGACGGTGGCCGTGTCGAGGGTGGCAGACATCACGACCGTACGCAGTTCGGGCCGCACCGTTTGGCGAAGTAACCGCACCATGCCGAGCGCGAGGTCGGCTTCGATACCGCGTTCGTGGAACTCGTCGAAGACGACGCACGACACCGTTTCGAGGAACGGGTCGTCGTGAAACATCCGCAGCAAGATACCGGGCGTGACGCAAATCACCTTCGAGTTCGGTCCGAACTTCTTGTCGAAGCGCACGCTGTAGCCGAACGTCTGCCCGAGCGGTGTGCCGTGTTCGTGCGCCATTCGACGGGCCGCAGCGCGGGCGGCGACGCGACGCGGTTCGAGGACGATCACGCGGCCCGTACCATCGATCAACGCGGGCGGAACGCGAGTGGTTTTGCCCGCCCCGGTCGGCGCATGGAGCACCACCGCGTTGCGTTCGCGGAGCCGGGCGAGCAGTTCGAGCAGGACATCGTCGATCGGAAGTTTTTCGAGGTTCATGCGAAGGGGATTGTAGCGAGCGACGGCGGATGTATACTCATGCACTATCAAACTACTTGGAGGTACCCGAACGTTGGATAAACCCCCGTCTGGTCGGTCGCTTGGCCTCGCTGCCATTCTGTTTCTCGCGCTCACAGTGCCTGGCATCGCTCAAGATGCCAATCGTAAATCGTTCCGTTGGGGAACCGATCCTACTGGTGGAGCGCCGTTCATCTATGCCGATCCCGATGGCAAATTCATCGGCTTCGAGGTCGATTTTGCCG
>JANXNT010001385.1 GCA_025353985.1 Limnoglobus sp. | reverse complement strand
TCGGCAGCGTGGCGGTGAGCTTTCGCGTGAACATGTTCGCAGGTCGGTGCGCGATCTGCGCTTCGATCACGAACTGCTGCATCGTCGATTTCGCGGTCGCCGACCCGCTCGTACCCGCCGTGGTTTTGCGTGCCCCGGAGTAATAGCGGTCGCGGGCGGCATCCATCGTCTGGACGAGTTTCTCCGCAAGGTCGCGGTCGGCGATGTTGGCCGAATCGGTCGTGACATTGAGCTTGATCGTCGCCACCGGTTTCGGTGCGGTTTTCTTCTGCGTCGATGCCGGTGCCGTCAGTGATGCGGCTTTCTCTTTTTCCTTTTCTTTCTCGGTCGGCGGCGGCAGTGCGGTACCGAGAAACGACGTGAGTTTCATTTTGGTAATGTCGGGGAAGCGGTCGGCCACGTCGTAGAGTTCGTCGAGCCAGACGACTTGCCGGTCGTCGAATTCTTCGGCGGCGGCGAGGCGTTTGCCGTCCATTTCGAGCGACTTGAGATCGTTATCGACCTGTTCGACCTGCGCTTTCATGTCGGCGACTTTGCGGTTCGATTGTTCGACCATGAGGTACGCACCGAACGCGATTGCACCGAGCACCAGCGCCCCTGCCAGCACCGCAACCAGTACGCGGCTACGGTTCGGGCTGCTCGAGGCACGCGGTTGGCGTGGCTGCACGAAGTTGATCGGCGTGGGGCCGACGCCACTCTTGGCCGCGAGTTGACCGACCACACCCGAGAAGCGGCCCCGCAGTGGCGCGGGGATCGGATCGGCGACGCGCGAATCGCCGAGCGGGTCGAATGCATGGACCGGCAACGGCAGACCCGTTTGCAGGCGTGCCGTCCAGCCGACTGAACCCGATGGCGACTCCGCAAGATAGATCGCCTGCACCTCATCGCCGCCAGATTGCGATGTATAGACCGTGAGGTTGCGTTTCAGTTCGCCGAGCAAGCTCGCTTCGCTAGCCGTCGCCGGGCTGGGTAGCGATCGTGAGAAGACGATTTGCCCCGACCGCGTGACGGTGAATTCGCCGCCGGTTTCGCCGAGGGTGAGCACGCCAATAGCCGAATCGGCCCGTTCGGGCGCAGCCACCGCACCCGATGCAATCGCATGGCCCGCTGCAGCCGCCGATGCGAATGGCCGTGGTGTTACGCTCGCCAACTTCAACCCGGCGACTTCGCAAAACACTTTCGCGGCCGTGAACGCATCTTTTCGCAAAAAGGCAACGAGTGCCTTGCGTTCGCCCGAGGTTGCGTTGCCGAAGTTTATCGGCGAGTAATCGAGAACGACTTCTTCGGGTGCGTCGGTGAGTTCTTTGAGTGCTTGAAAGCGAACGATTGCGGCTTCATCTTGTGGTGGCGACGGCGGGTGTTTGATCTCTTTCAAGACGACG
>JANXNT010000499.1 GCA_025353985.1 Limnoglobus sp. | reverse complement strand
ATCGATTTTGACCGCGTACGAGAATGGTTTGCCGGTAACGGGATCGAGCGGGATCGGTAGTGGGATTGCGTCGAGTGTTGCGGGGAGTTTCCCATCGTTTTCAAATGCATACAAACGTATCGCTTCGATCACTCGCAAATACTCGACTCGCTGTTGCATTCGTGTTCGTGATTGCAGGACTTTCACGGTGGCAGGAATGAAGATCGGGGCGAGTACGAGATCTTTTTTCTGCTTTTGCAGTTCTGCGTCCGCCGCAACCAGTCCTGCATAAGCGTGGTGCGGAGGCAGATTGACCCATTTGAAAAATTCGTCGCGATACTCATCCATCCGATAGAGATCGTCGGTGACGGTTACTTGCAAGCCGGACATTTGTTTCACGAGCGTTGGCTTCATGCCAAACTGGATGAGCCGTTCGCGGGCTAATACGAGCCGTTTGGGATCGACCGACCAAAACGCATAGCGTACCGACGGCTTTTCCAGCACACCTTCACCGTATCGCGCGAGATCGCTGATGTCGTCGATGACCTTGTACATCTCTTTGTCGGTGAGAATTTCCGTGGCATTCAGGATCGACTTGAACTGCTCGGATACGAGCAGTCGCTCGCCTTGTCGTGCCTGACGCATATCGAGTAGCGGTGACGGAAGATCGCTGAGCGACCAATAGAGATTCGGGCAACCGGGCTGTGCGATCATCTCCTGAATCGCATCGATCGCCGTCGCTTCAATCGCAATCCCGATGAGCGTACCAATGAACGTCGGATGCGCGTCCATCGTCTGGGCGAGTGAAAACAGCGTTTGCAGTGATCGCAGTGCGGCGGGAAAGTCCTCGATCGCGATTTCGCCACGAACTCGCGTTTTCAGCACGTGTGCGATGGATCGTACTTTCTGAGCGTCAGGTAACAGCGTGCCAATGCCATCGCGTCGCATGAAGTACCCGAGTTGCCAATCGCTTCGCGTCATGCGGGCGGCATCGTACATGACGCGCGATACCAGATTCCCGCCTTCTTGATCGGTGCCCTTCGGTAGTTCGGATAACGGCAGTAAGTTCAGTTTCTCGCGGCGTTCGGATTGCTCGAACGAGAAAAACTTGTCCTGCTCCATGAAGCAGCGAAGGAACATCTGCACGCGGTTGCCTTCGATCGTGTCGCGGTACTCGGGCAATAGATAATACTTCGATGCGGGCTTCGGCGCGGCCGTGGGGCTGATGGTCAGGGTGTACGTCACCTTGCCATCTTTCGGTTCGACGATCGGTTGCGCCGTGGCCGTTGCGGCCACGATGGCGATCATCGCGAGTGCATAGAACTTCGTCACTGTTTGCTCCCGTTTGGGTTGAGAAAATCGAGGTTCGGTCGGTGTCCATCCGCCAGGTTCCAAATCGTCGTGTTGGCGAACTGCGTATCGGGTGGCAGCGGGGCCGGTGCGTCGATGTCGAACGTGCGAATCCATTCGAGGTAACTGCCCTTTTGCGGTTCGCTTTCGGTGGGTCGGTTTGGCTCGCGGGGCATTTCAACCGGCGCTACCATCGGTACTTCCACCGTCACGGTGCGCGGCCACGCCAGCCAACTGAGCAGCGTCAGCGATTGCGAAAGTAACAGCACCGCGACGGCGATTTTCCAGAATCGCGGCGTGCGTGCGGCGGCCTTCCCGGCTTCGAACAGCATCTCATCGCGGTTCACGCTGGCGGGTGTGAACGCTTGCAGCGTTCCGATTACGTCTTCGGGCATTCGACACCGAGCCTTTCGCGGAGTGCCACGATACCGGCTTCGTATCGCCGGTGTGCGGTACTTAAAGAACATCCCACGGCCAACGAAACTTGTTCCAATGTCAGGCCACCCCAGAGCCGGGCGACGATCACTTCCCGCAGTTCGGGTAACAGCGAATCGAGCGCGCGAATCGCGGCATTCGCATCGAGGCCGTCGATGCTCGCTTCCGCGAACCAGCCGACGGGCTTCGACGCGGTTCGTTCGCGTTTTGCTCGCCGGCGCTCGGCCTTGCTCCAGTCGATGGCGGCATTGCGCACGACGCGGAACAGCCACGCCGCCGGGTCGTTCGGAGGTGTGCGTTGGGCCGCCAATTTGCAGAACGCCGCCTGCACGACATCTTCCGGCGACGCGCACCACTGCCTCGCGTACAGCGTCAGCGCCGCCGCATTGTCGTCGATCAGTTTGGCGAGCGGCATCGCAGTCATTTCACCTATCAGACGACACGGAGCAGGAAGTTTCCCGAGAAGTTGCAATTATGGGTGTGAAAAACCGTCGCCCGAATCGATGGGAGTCAGAATTGCGGACGCGAAAAGTGACCACCATAAATGTTGATCGGGTGATGCCACCCCAAGTGACGTGAAGTTGCGGTTGATGGTATGTTCGGGTCATCCGGGTTTTGGTTTTTATCCCAACGGGATTTCAGCGATTAGCCTTGGGTCGCGGCTTCCGCGCACCCAAGGAACTCAGCACCAAACCCCAAAGGGCAACGCCGTAAAGGATTTACGCAGCCCTCTCGCTCCGCAAGAGGATAGCCAAACCATCGAAACGCAAGCTCGTACCTCCCAGTGCGCGAAACGCGACCTGTGAGGCTAATGGCTTTATACTTTGCGCGGGGTGATTGGATACGTTTTGTTAGCCCGACGCGCTAGCGAGGGAGTCGTGGCGAGTCTTGCGAGACGCGACGCAAAACCTTCATGCCGGGCGTAAGCACCGTCGTGTTTCGAAGACTCACCACGACCCGCGATCGCAGCCGTTTGAATGTCCTCCCTCGCTAGCGCGTCGGGCTAACAAGAATGGATTGTTTGACTGGTAACGTCTCATTTCCGGCCGCGTGAAGTATAATCCCGTTGGGACAAAGACAAAACTGGGGCGTTTGACGGCCTGTTGGCGAGTCGCAATGTGACTCGGACGCTCCCAGGTTGGTTCTCAAAATCTCCGACCACCCACACCGGACCAGCCGGACCGGGCCGCTGTAACGAAAAGTGACCACCATAGAGGTTGACCGGAATACCAGCCTCACTCGCGGACTTGGTAGCAAGGCACGCGAGAAGTGGCCGGATGAGACGGCATACTTGCCGGTCTGTCGTATCATCGAGTGCGAACTCTTGCTCGGATTCCGGCGGCTGAGCCGCGATCGCGTTGAGCACTCGTTCCACAAGGCCATCCATCGTCCAGTTCGGATCGAGTGGAGCACTGAGGATATCGGTAATTGTCATAGTAAAATCACTCGCTTCACGAGTTTGTGCCACTCAGAGCGTAGTTCGGACAGACTGCTTTCGGGTTCAAACCGTATCTCGCCGCCGCGTGCCAAGCCCGCGGCGAAGGGATCGGCGTAAAGGATCGCCATAATC
>JANXNT010001381.1 GCA_025353985.1 Limnoglobus sp. | reverse complement strand
GCACTAGCCGTGACGGTGTCGTTGCCTTCGCCACCGTCGATTGTCACGGGCTTGTCGAGAGTGTAAGTCACGGTGTCGTCGCCGGCATTGCCGTTGATAGTGACGCTGTTGACATCGGACAGTGGGAAGAGCAAATTGACGCCACCCGATGAAACGAGCACGTCGTTGCCTGCCCGCCCCACGACGATGGTGTCAGCACCGATGCCACCATCCACGGTCAGCACGCCCATGATCAGAGTAGCCGGTACTTCGCGACACTCCAGATTTTCGATCTGAAGGCGGAAAGAGGATCGTTTCATGATGCGTTTCCTACAAGCGGAAGTGAGAGCGGAACTCGGATGAGCCCCGTGTCATCACATTAACCAACCGCAAATGAGTTACGAGTCGGGAGCGAGGAGACAGTCGTTGTGGGGGAAACTCTTACGTGATGCACGTCACTACGCCCGGTTGAACCGACGTGCGTAAGTGATCGATGAGCATCTAACCCACAAACACTCCACCTGTGAAGCCCGTGAAGGCATCGAAATCCAGTTGCGAGGTGGGCGTGCCATTCGGTCCGATGTTCTTGCCGAGATAGGCCGTCACGTGCGAGCCAGCACCGGCCCCGGAACCGACCACGAGGTCGGCTTGCTTGTCGCCGTCGAGATCCTTCACGCCGATGCGGATGCCGCCGCGACCGTTCACGTCGCCACCGAAGAAGTTGGCGAGATTCACGTACTGATTATTCACCAGATTCGCACCATCGAATGCCAACACACGCGGGCCACCGCCCGGGCCACCACCGGCAATGAGATCGGCTTTGCCGTCGCCGTTGAGGTCGCCGACGGTCACAAAGATGCCGTTGCGCAACGCCTGTTCGAAGGTGAAGAAGTCGCCGAAAATCTTTTGCGGAGTGCCGGCCATCGAAGCCCGCCACACGTGGCCCCCCGCCAAAGCCAGCCACTACAATCAGATTGGCGTCACCATCGCCGGTCATGTCCGCGATCGCCGCACGTGCGCCGCCGCGGAAGTTCAAATCGTCAATCCCGAAGAAACCGATGATCTTGGGGAAACTCGCCGCCCCGCTGTAGACATCCACTCTTGGTCCACCCCCTTCATCTGGCGTAATGGCCAGATCGGGGATACCGTCGCCGTTGACATCCCCTGCCGCCACGTAGACACCGCCCGTGAAACTCGCCTCAAACGGATCAACGCTGAACAATTCCTTCTGCGTCGCGCCATCAATGATTTTACATATGTTGCGCTTCCAGGGCCAGTACCGACGATGAGGTCGTTGTTGAAGTCTGCGGCGGCTGTACGAATCCCGCCGGTAAAGCCAGGGAACGGCGTGATGGTGAAGCGTGGAGTGCCGTTGGTATTGAACAGCGTCACCGCGCCACTCCCTGCGTCCGCCCCGACCGCGAACTGCTTGAATCCGACGAGATTCACCAAATTGCTCGCCACGGCCGCCGCACTGTTCCCACTGATCGTCGAGTTGGTGACGACAAGCGGTCCTTGGTTAACGCTCGAGATCTCGCCGCCGTTCGTCGCGGTGGTGTTTCCACTCACAGTGCTGGATGTGACCGTTAGCGACCCGCCGAAGTTCACGATCCCCCCGCCCGATGTCGCCGCTGCGTTTCCGGCAACGGTACTGTTTGTGACCGTGAGCGTGCCGAGGTTCGAGATGCCCCCGCCGTTCGTGGGGGAATTACCGTTGGTGATCGTAAGGTTGCTCAGGTTGGCCGTGACACCACTCGCCACATTGAAGATGCGGAACTGCGGCGTCACCTGTGCGGTACTCCGGGTCACGACTTGCGTGCCGGCCACCGGGCCGGTAACCGTGGTCGTCCCGGACGTGTCCGTGATCGCCAACACCGCCGAGGTAAGCACGACTTCACCGAGGCCAGCCTTGAACGTGATCGTGTCTGCCCCCGGATTGATGTTGGCTAGATTGATCGTCTCGCCGAGCGTGAGTTGCCCAACAGCGTAGTTGCCGTCGTCTGCATCGCCGGTGTTATCGACCGTGTACGGCCCAGCGAGAATCGGTGTCAGTGTCACGTCGTTGCCATCGCCGCCTTTGTAACTGACCGCGTAACTGGCTTTCGTTCCGACCACGATACCGCCCGTGAGTGGGATGCCAACAAAGGGTGCCGCGATCGCATCGGTGCCATCGTTGGTAATAATCGTTATCGGGCCGGTTGCCGCCACGCTATCGGCAAGCAAGAGCGTCGCATTACCGAGGTCCACGGTGCCCGTCACGTTGAGCGAGTCGAACTGGCCGGCAGCCGTGCCGTTGATCTTCACACCGCAGGTGCTGCCGGATTGGAAGGTGACGTTTCCGGTCGAAAGCGACGCTGTTGTCGCGGTGTCACCCGGACGCAGATTCCCACCGGATTGGATCAAGGCGGTGCCACCAATCGCTCCCGAACCACCGAGTGTACCCGTTCCGTTTGCGGTCTCGCCAGCAGTGGTAAAGAACAGGTTGTTCTTACCGTTCAGGAGCAACGTCCCGCCATTCACCGTCGCCGCCCCGACTCCTACTTCACCGTTGGCGATCAGCGTGCCTCCACCCGTCACGGTCAACAGTGGGGGCGTCGAGACAGGAACCGTCGTGGAGTTGATGACCGTGTCCACCTGGAGCGTCAGCCCGGCGTTCACCGTGATGGTCTGAGCTCCGACCAGCCCGATGGCATTGGGTAGCGAGATTTGCGCGAGGCTCCCTTGTTTCCCTTGTACAGTCACGTTGCCGTTAAGAATGATGTTGGAGTTTTTAAACGAACTGATCGTCCCATTGGCCTTGATCGTACCTCCGCCGTTGAAGACGACGTTGCCGAGGTGGGTGCCGCTATTCGTAGCATCCGCAATTTGGTACGTGCCTCCGTTGAGTGTGAGATTGATCGAGTTTGCAACCGTCGGGGTCGCGTTCGTGGCCGTCACCTCGAAAATGCCTCCCGCGTTCACGGTGACATTTGACTTCGCGGCGAGTCGGTTGGTAGTAGCCCCGATGGCCCGAACGGTTCGCCGTGATACTGATTTTGCTGGCAGAGAGTTCCGGTATCGTCGTGGCTTGGGACAAAAAGCGACAGTTCAGCGTAATCGTACCCGCTTTGAGAGGGTTCACCGAATTCGAGAGAACGACGGTGTTGATGTCGTTAACCGTGACGGCACCCGACAGGCTAATCAGGTTGTTCGGGGTCGTGGCATCCAGGAAGTTGACTGCCTGTTGGCTCGCAACACTGGGTGTATTGGTCACGCTGATTCTGGAGACGTTGGAAAAGTTCCCGACGTTGGAGACGTTTACGGTGGTGCCGTTTGCGGCCACACCGCCGATAACGACTTGATCGGTGGACCCCGACAGAGTGACGGCAAGGCCGCCGCCGCTGATCGTCGCGCCCACTGTCGGCGTCGTGCGGTCCTCTAGCGTAAGC
>JANXNT010000485.1 GCA_025353985.1 Limnoglobus sp. | reverse complement strand
TGTTCGAACAGCGGCAACGCGTCTTGTGGGGATTCGCGAACGAGCACATCGGCGAGCGCCAACGTGCATTCGCGCAACATCGGATTCGCGGTCAAACTCTCGCGGTAGTTCGCGAGAGCGTCCGGAATGTCGCCGCGAAATTCGTGGCTCCGCCCGCGCAGAAACAGGACGTAGCCACGCTCGCCGCCAGTCGGGTTCCGCTTCAGCCAAACGTCGGTGGCATCCTTCGCGAGTTTTGGTTGCCCGCCCGCCAGGTACCCGCGGGTATGCGCTTCGAGCATATGCGGAACGATGGCGACATCCGGGTTGCGAATGCAGAACTGAATCGCGGCGGTCGCGCCGGTGAGATCGCCCATTTGCGACCGACGCAACAAACGTTCCATCTCGATCGATTCTTTGTTGCCATCGAGTTCGCGGTAACGGGCGAGGTGCCGATCTGCCAATGCGAAATCGTCGTTGCGGCGCGCCGTTTGTGCCGCAAGCAGGTGCGTGGCCGCATCGGCATCGTCGTTGTGCAGGTACTCTTCGAGTTGGATTTGCGCGCGTATTAAATCGCGTTCGGTCAGCGATTGTTGAATCGCATTCATCCGCAACTGTTGTCGAATTGGCAATATGCAAAAATACACGAGGCCCGCAAGCAGGCCGATACCGAGGATCATCCAGAAACGACGCCGAGACATAGTCATGTACACAAGTTACGACGAAACGGGTCGCTTCGGATGGGGTATTTTGCGAAACCGTGGCGTTTACTTCTTCTCGGCGAGTTCCTTGACGAATGCGAGCACTTCCGTTGGGTGCTTCTTCGGGTCGACCTTGTCGTAGATCTTCGCGATCTTGCCATCTTTGCCGACGATGAACGTCACGCGCTGCGACATTTTGCCGTTCGCCATTTGGATGCCGAGATCCTTAATTAGCGTCTGATCGGTGTCGCAAAGCAGTGCGTTGGGCAGCATGTGCTTGTCGGTGAATTCCTGGTTGAGCTTCGTGCCATCGGCGCTCGCCCCGAGTAGAACGGTGCCTTCGGGAAACTCCTTGGCGATGTCGCGGAAGCCACACGACTCGGTGGTACAACCGCCGGTGAGTGCCTTCGGATACCAGAACACGACGACGATTTTGCCCTTCAGGTCGGCGATTCCGACAGTCTTTGCATCTTTTTTCACGAGATCGATCTGGGTGGCCTTCACAGCATCCGCCGGGAACGCATCGCCGACTTTGACTTTCAGCTTGGTATCGTCGGCACACGCCGAGCCGACCGCGAAACTGAGACAAATCGCTGCAAAACAAGTACGCATGAGCAGAACCTCGGAGAAAGAGTGGGGGTGGGCAGTGGGTGGCGATCGCACGAAAGTGAACCGCGAACCCGTTCGCATTGTCGATCCGGACGGTTCCGAAGGCAAGCGCCGCTTTGGAAAATCTTGCAGTTATGGTGTTGACGCAGAAAAATTTCTGGGTTAAGCATATGATATTCTGGATACTTCCCGTCGCGAACGGCAGACTCGGTAAGACCGAACCCGTTACGCGTCATCGGCCAATGTGGCCGATACGGGTTCGCCTTCGTTTTCGTAGAGGAGTCTTCGCATCCCGCCATTCGATCGAAATGCACCGCCCCGCGGCCCCACAGGCCCGCGGATGAACGAACAAATCCGCATTACTCCCATCCGCCTCATCGGGGCCGACGGCGAGCAGCACGGCATCGTCTCCACCGCGCAAGCGATGGAAATGGCCCGCGAAGTCGGTTTCGACCTCGTCGAAATCGCCGCGACCGAACGACCGCCCGTTTGCAAGATCATGGACTACGGCAAGTTCAAATACGCGCAGTCCAAGAAGTCCCATCAGAAAACCCACCAGCAGAAGCTGAAAGAACTTCGGGTACGCCCGAAGACCGGCACGCACGACGTCGATACGCGGTTGAACCAGGCTCGCCAGTTCCTCGAAGACGGCGACAAGGTGCAGTTGAAGGTGCAGTTCCGCGGCCGCGAAATGCAGCACATCGAGGAAGGCCGTCGCATTATCGACGGTATGCTCGAAAAGCTCGCGGACGTCTGCAAGGTCGAGAAGATGCCGATGATGGAAGGCAAGCAGATGTCGGCATTGCTCGCCCCCAAGACCACCGGCAGCAGCGCCCCGCAGAAGAAGCCTTCGGAGAAGAAGCCCGTCGATCCGAAGAAGCCGATCGACCCGCGTCGCTTGGCCGCCGAAGCCGCAAAAGCCGCCGCCCTGGCCGCCGCCGGACTGGCCGCGCCCGCCGTCACCGCAACGCCAGTGGTTGCGCCCGCACCGGTTGCCGAAGCCCCCGCGAAGTAAACGAGATCGCACCCGAGGTTACGGAGCCTCGGGTGTTTCCGCGAGCGGTCCGAAGACTACGCGGGGCGAATTCCGCTCTTGTTAGCCCGAAGCGCTAGCGAGGGACGTTCACATTCTCCCTCGCTAGCACGTTTTGAAGTTGCGCTTTCCGTGGCGAAGCACGGTGTTTCTGAGCCGATTCCCCGCAAGGGGTCGGGTGATGCGCAACCACCCAATAGTGACTTTGCCAGTGTGTGGGATCGTGAAAAC
>JANXNT010000459.1 GCA_025353985.1 Limnoglobus sp. | reverse complement strand
GCCCTTCAGGCCGAAAAACCGGGCTTCTCCGAAACGGAGTGGAGCAAGTGGGTACCAGAAATCGGATGATCGTTTTCGCGAAAATTCGACTGAAAGGCCAACTTCACATCACTTGGGGCTATCCCTGGGCTTTTTTCGTTCTCGCTTAAAATCACTTCTTGGCGATGCGGGACATCGCCGCGACTCGTGCGTTCATCTTGGCTTTGGTCGTCTTCTCGGCGGCGTTGGTTGCGGGGAGTGCTTCGGCTTTTGTTTTCTCGGCGTTGATGAGTGCGTCGCTGAGATCTTCCTTCTTGCGAGCGTATTGCGTCAGAATGTTCACCACATTCTTACTGACTTGCGCGAAGCCACCATCGATGAAGTAGTGCTTCGTTTCGCCGCCGTGTTTCACGCGGAGTTCACCTGGCCCGAGTTGGCCGACGAACGGCGAGTGACCCGCCAGCACGCCGAACTCGCCATCGAAAAGTGGCAGAATCACCATCTCGGCGGCCTCGTCCAGCAGCGCCCGCTCAGGCGTGACGACGACGATCTTCAGGGTTTTCGCAGCGATGTCGGACATTGTCGTTCTGGGGTAGGTGTAAAGACCGCAGGCATTTCGCCCAGGGTGTTACCCTGGGCTGATGGAGCGGTCCCTTCAGGACCGAAAAAAAACAGAACACCAGCCCTGAAAGGGCTGCTCTCACAGCCCAGGGTAACACCCTGGGATTTTTCGTCGTACCCTGGAATCACCCCGCTTTGCGGGCTTGTTCTTCGGCTTGGGCGGCGGCTTCTTCGATCGTGCCGACGTACATGAATGCGGACTCGGGCAGGTGGTCCCATTTGCCGTCGCAGAGTTCCTTGAAGCTGCGGATCGTGTCCTTCAGGCTCGTCACGTTGCCGGGCTTGCCGGTGAACGGCTCGGCCACAAGGAACGGCTGGCTGAGGAATCGCTCGATGCGGCGAGCGCGGGCCACGACTTGCTTGTCTTCTTCGGAAAGCTCGTCGACGCCGAGAATCGCGATGATGTCTTGCAGTTCGCGGTAGCGCTGCAAGATCCGCTTGACGCGATCCGCGACGGCGTAGTGTTCTTCGCCCACGTACAGCGGGTCGAGCAGACGGCTGTTGCTCGTCAGCGGGTCGATGGCGGGGTAAATCCCCTTTTCGGAGATCGACCGTTCGAGGTAGATGAACGCATCGAGATGCTGGAAGGCATTTGCCGGGGCGGGGTCGGTCGGGTCGTCGGCGGGGACGTAGACGGCCTGCACCGACGTGATGGCGCCGCG
>JANXNT010000452.1 GCA_025353985.1 Limnoglobus sp. | reverse complement strand
TCGCCCCAGGCCCGGCATTGTTCGGCGGTCGGGCGGATCGGCATCGACGGGCCGCGCGGGGTCGGGATGTCGGATCGCCAGTGGATGACGCCGGCGCGACCGCCCGGAACGAGAACCCGGAACGCCTCCCGAAGCAACGCGACCGGGTCTTCGACGTGCAGGATGTTGAACAACATGGCGTAACCGACGCTCCCGTCCGCCCGCCCGCACCCCGTCGCCATGAAGTCACGAACTTCAGCCGTGACGTTCGGCAGCACGGCCTCGGTCGCCTTCCGCTTGGTCGCAGCCACCATTCCCGGCTCGATGTCGAGGGCCAACACCCCGCCGGTGACTAATTGGGCAGCCGGGATGGTGAACGTGCCGTACCCGCACCCGAACTCGACCACGTCGCCGCACGACCCGCCGCAGTCCATCCGCTCCAGAATGCAGCGCGGATTGAAAAAAGTCCCCCAAGAGGAGTCGTCCGGCATCCCGCTCTCTCGGCCTTTTATTCGACACCCCCTGGCAAGCTACTTCGTCTCGACGATGCGCACATACGCACCGCCGCCGGCGTCGAGGTCGAGGGTCAAGGTGTCCGTTTCGGACATCTTGTCTTCGCGGCGGGTCAGTCCGAATTTCGCGGTCGCGTCATCGACCCAGGACGCCGACGCGAACCGACCCGGTCCCAGGAACCGCAACGGCACCCGAACCGTCCGCGCGGTTCCGTCCGTCATGGCCCCGACGTGCCACTCCCGACCGCTGCGGCGGGCGATTACGACGCACTCGCCGGCCTTCGCCTCCAACACCTTGATGTCGTCCCAGGTGGTCGGGATCGCAACGAGAACCGGCAGCCCAGGATGACCCCGGTAGGCGGACGGGTAGTCGGCCACCATCGACAGGTGGTTCTGGTACACGACGTAGCCGGCCAGCGTGCGGGCCGGCGTCCCCATCACCAGCGGGGCGTCGTTGCGGGGCTTGAACGCCTCGGGCTTGACGGTGCGGAACGACCCCTGGTGGAAGTCGAGCGGCCCGGCCAGCATCCGGGTGAACGGCACCGTCACTTCGTGGTCCGGCGTGATCCCCACCTTGTCCCACTTGTCGTATTCGAGGTTCATCACCCCTTCGTGGGAGAGCAGGTTCGGGTAGGTGCGTTCCAGGCCGGTCGGCTTCGGGCAGCCGTGCAGGGTGACGGTCAGCTTGTTGTCCGCCGCCAGGGCCACCGCCTTCCGCACGAAGCGGTTCATCTCTTGGTCGTCGCGGTCCATGAAGTCCAGCATGACGCCCTCGACGCACCACTCCCGGTAGAGCGGGAACGCCTTCTCCATGTGCGCTTCGGCGGCTTTCCAGTGCATCCACAGCCGGATGCGGACCCCCTTCGACTTGGCGTACTTCAGTACCTCGGGGAGGTCGAGGCCATCGACACCCTTCGTCGGCTCGGCCCCTTTGTACGGGACGATGGGACCGCCGTACCATGCTGTGTCGCCGACGCCGTCGAGCGAGCGGTACGGGATGCCCGCCCCCGGCGCAGAAGTCGATGTAGTGCTTGGCCGTAACCGTGTTCAACCCCGGCTTGAAGTCCACCTTATCCTCGTAGAACCCGTTCCACCACGGGAACGTCGTCTTCCCGGTCTTGACCCAAGAGGTGTCCTTGACCGCACACGGCTCGCTCAATGCGAGGACGATGTCGGACTCGACCAGCCGCCCGACGCGGTCGCCGAGCATCACCACCCGCCACGGCGAGCGGTGCGGCATCGGGTGCCGGACGGCCACGCCGGGTTCCTTCGGCAGCGGCGACAGGCGGGCCGAGAGCGGTCCGCCACCGGAGGGTGCGAGGTACAGCCCGGCGTACTCGTTGACGTTCGCCTCGGTGATCGCGGCCCACGTTCCGCCGGGGCATTCGAGCAACAGCGGGAGGCCGAGCAGCCAGTCCTTGGGCAACTCCTTGGCCGGCTTCGGCTGGTAACGCTTCTCGTAGGAGGTGGTGAACCCGTTGAGCGGCAGGGCGAACGCCCTGGCGTCGGTAGGGACGCGGAACTCCGTGCGTTCCTGCTTGACGACGAGTGTGTCCCACCCGTCCTGCTTCGGGAAGGCGTAGCGGAACGCCACGCCGTCGTCACTGGCGCGGAGGTGGACATCCCATCGCCGCTTCGAGCCAGTGGTTTCCCGCAGGGCCACCGTGACCTCGCTGGAATCGACGCGCACCGCCCGCCGCTTTCCCGTGACTTGGGTGAACTCGTCCCTGACTGACCGCGCGTCCACGGACACGACCTCGCACGGCCCGCCCAGCGTGGTGCCGCCGTCCACCTCGACGCCGAGCCGGGAGTGGCCGACAACCTCCTTGCCGCCGAACGTGACCCGGTAGTGCGGCACCGCGTCCGTTTCGCCGACCTTGCGGAGCGACACCTCGATTCGTACCCGTTCGTCGGGCGAAACGGCGGAAACGGGGGGCGTGGCTCGGACCTCGCCGCCGACCAACGCCAGGAGCGACAGTACCAACAGGCCGGTGTGATTCATCGGGATCTCCGAATATTTGCCAACTCTTGACGTATCCCGCCTCACCCACAACGGCCCGCACGCTGACGCGGAGACGCCCGCCCGAGGACTTACTCGCCCCGCGCCGGCCCAACCCTCGGGTACGGGTCGAGCAAACGTAGTCCGTTGAAGGTTCCGAGTAGGGACGCCCCGGTGTCGGCGGCAATCGCGGCCCTAAGCGACGAGTACCCCGCGAACCGGAGGGTCACGAAACCCTCGGTCAGACCCATTTCATCGAGTCAGTCGAGGACGTTCAAGTCGCCCTGGTCACGCCGTTCGGGGCGTGAAATTCGTGTCGGCCTTCTGCGACTCCACTCGTCCGCTGGTCTGGCAAGGATGCCGACGCCATCGAAGTGTACAGTTGAACAGAAAACCGCCAAAGAATCCGCCAAAGAATGGGGGGTAAACAGCGGTTTTTTGCGGGACGGTGCGGGACGGAAGAGGCGGTTTGAAAGTGAGTGTTCGACAAGGATTTCTAGGGGAGAATGCGTTTTCGCCTTGGGCTTCCAGGGAATGGGTGAATGGCGGCCCAAAGAACTACGAAACCGAAGGTTACTGGTTCGACCCCAGTCGGGTGCAATTCGGGCCGCAAGGTGTTACGTCTTGCGGCCCTTTTTCGTCCGCGTCACTTTTCTCTCGCAGCGTAAGAACCCATTTGTTCATTATCGATTCAGAACTGTCGTTAAGTCCGCGGTTCGTTTACGAACAAGAACCTGTGTACCAAGTCGAGCCTTCTTGAGAGACGCAACTGACTGGGGATACTTCCGCTCAATTGCGGCAAAACAGCCGAAGCGTGCCGATTCTTTCGCCGTAATTCCGTCTGTGACGGTTAGGAAAACTGTAGTTGAGACGCTCGGCGTACCGATAACAAAGGACGAAGCGTGAGTTTGTTCGTCTGCGGCGCAGTCGAGGGGACGGCCGATGCGTGGTGTAATCTGGTTTGCAATCGCAACGGTGTGGGTGAGCGTGGCCGGTTGCGCGAACCCCGACGGGCCGCACCGCATGGGGCCGCAGATTACCCCGCCTGCGCCGGGTACCGTGCCCGTGGAACTCGCGAAAGTGACGTTGCCGCCGTACGTGATCGAGCCGCCGGACTTGCTCATCATCGAAGTCGTGACGATCATCGAAGACCCCGATGCGGGTAGCGACAAAGACAAAGAAAAAGACGACGAAAAGAAAGACGCGAAGAAGGACAAAAAGCCCAAGGAAATGAAGGCGTTCAGCCTGCCGGTGCAACCGGTGTCGGGGCAGTTTTCGGTGCGGCCCGATGGTACCGTGTTCCTCGGTATTTGGGGGTCGGTCCCCGTCGCGGGTTTGACGCTTCTACAAGCGGCAGAGGCGGTTCGCGATCAGATCTCGCGACAAGAAGACCCGACGAAACCGGGCACGGGTGGCTTCAAGAAAGATTCGGTAAAAGTGATTCTCGACGTGTTACAGTACAACAGTAAGCGGTACTATGTGGTGACCGATGGCGGTGGCAACGGCGAACAAGTGACCGCGTTCCCCGTGACAGGTAGCGAAACGGTGTTCGATGCGATTGCAAACATCGGTGGCTTGCCAGTGGTGGCATCGAAGCGACAAATTTGGGTCGCACGCCGCACGCCACACGCGGGCCAGCCGGAGCAGATACTGCCAGTGGATTGGATCGGGATTACGCAGCACGGGGTGACGGCCACGAACTATCAGATCATGCCCGGCGATCGCGTGTACGTGAAGGCCCAACGATTGGTGCGTATCGATACGGCACTCTCGCGGATCATCACGCCGATCGAACGACTGTTCGGGGTGACGCTACTCGGTGCGAGTACAGTGAACCAAGTAACGGGCCGCGGGCTAAGTACGACATCACGCTAACTCCGAGTGACCATGCGAAACTGGCTCGTATTACCTGTGCTTCTGCTGGCGGCCTTTCCGGTGTCTGCGCAGTATCCGTACTCGCAAAACCCGGCGCAACCGCAGCAGAACTATTTGCCGAACTTCTACAACCGCCAGACGCAACCGCTCAGCCCGTACTTGAACCTGCTGCGTGGCGGCGACCCTGGGATTAACTACTACTACGGCGTCCGCCCTGGCTTGCCGAGCGGTGGCGCAAACAACTTTGGCAACGCGCGAAACGGCCCGCTGATCGGGCCGAGCGGCAACGGCTTCCTGGCCCAAGCGGCGGTGGCCGACGACCCGAACGCCCCGCCGTTCGAAGCCGGTGGCCAGCCGATCACGCTCCGTTCCGCCGGGCACCCCGTGGTTTACGGCAACTACTTCGGCAATCACGGCAGTTACCAAAGCGTCTACGCAACGAACATTAATCGCGGCATCACGAACGGCACGCAACGCGGCGCAACCGGACTCGGATCGATCCCCGCCCGCGGCGCAACGCCTCCACGACGATAATAAACCCGAACGGATTCCGACGGCTCCGAAGGACCGGACCAGTGGCTAAACAACGACCGAACCGACGCCGCGCGACTCTCCTGCTCCTGAGCGGGTTCGGCATCACTGCCGCCCTGTTTGGGGGGCCGGTGCGCGACGGATTTGCCCAAGGTGTGCGGTTGTTGCCCGCGAAACCACTCGATACCAATGAACCCACTGCGCGGGCGGCACCGTCGCAGTCGTTCGACCCGTTCGCGAAATTCGAACCCACGGCACCGACCGCGCCCGCCGCAAATCCGTATGCATTTCGCACCACACCCACGGCACCCGCACCGCAACCGATTTCCACCGCCGGCCAACCGCCCGCCGGGAATCCGGCAAGCGTTCGCGGAGCGTTTACGGGCGTGACGGGTTGGGTGAACGACCGTGCAAAAGCGGTGAAATCCGCCGTGGTCGGGCCAGCGCAGCCACCACCACAAGCGCGCGTTGGCCAGAATCCGCCACCGGCACAACAACAACCCGCGAACACCGGTAATCCGCCGTTCCGCGGCACGACGGCGAGCGGCGCGACCGCATATGCGGGCCGCCCCGCGTACCGTTGGTACGGTTGGGGTACGACCACACCGGGCGCGAACCCGCTGGCTCCCGCGAACGAATATCCGGCAACATCGGCCAACTGGTACGCCATGAGCGGCGCGACTCCTGGCGCGTTCCCGATACCGGTTTCGTACCCGTTCCGCACGCCGCCCGGCAACGAAGCGCCCGCCTATGCCAGCACGGCCGCACCACTCGCCCCCGCACCGACATTCACCGCCGTCACGCCACGCCCGACAACGCCGAGGCCGATCGCCGAGACGCCGCAGTATCGCTACGCGGTGCCAACCGTCAACGGTGCGGTGCCGCCACCGTTTCCAACGAACACGGGGCCAACCGTCCCCGCCGTCCCGCCCGAATGGCGTGGCCGCGTCGGGCCGCTGTCGTCTAATACGGAAGTGCCACCAGGCATGACCGACCCCGCGTGGCAACCCGCATCGGCAACCACGCCCGTGCCCAACGCCACGCCCACGCCGATCCTAATTCGCGGCCAGCAGCCGAGCAACGACGAAACGCCCCCCTCCGAAGTCGCGATCCGCCAAGCCTGCGACGGCCTCGTGTCGCAAGTCCACATCACCCGCAAAACCACCGGCTACGTCGTCCACTTTCACACCACAACGCGCGCCCTCGCCGAGATCGCCGTCCAAGCCGTGTCGAACATCCCCGAATTGAAATCGGCCGCCGTCACTTTCAAGGTGACCGTGACGGGCGAGTAGGGGGAAATGCGGAATGCGGAACGGTGGGGCACGTTTTTAACGTGCCGTTATAATCAATGGCACGTTAAAAACGTGCCCCACATTGATACGCGGATGACAATTTACTGACGAGGTTTGCCATGAGTTTTTCGTCACCTGAAATAATTGCTGCGGTGAGGGTCGAGGTGACGGAGGATGAATTGTCTGTCGGACTGGCCGACGGTCGCCCGCTTAGTTGGTATCCGAGATTGGTTCACGCCACACCCGAGGAACGTAGCGGGTGGCAGTTGGTCGGCGGCGGCTTCGGCATTCATTGGCCTGGAGTCGATGAAGATCTGAGTGTCGCCAGCCTGCTCGCCGGTCGGCCATCGGGGGAGCGCCAGGAATCGTTGCAACGCTGGCTAGCTAGTCGCCGCACATCGTGAATCGGAAGCATCCCGGAGATGCAACAGTTTGCCACTTTCAAAACCATCGACCCAAGCCCGGTGGCTCGTTGATCAACTTGCCGGCGTACTTCGTGAGCATGGGTTAAGGTAGAACGTCTCCATGTGCGAGACGCCGCCGTTCATAAAAAGCCAGATGACGACTTGGCATTCAACGCAAAGTGCGCTTTGCCGGTGGGGTTAGCGCGGTCGT
>JANXNT010000425.1 GCA_025353985.1 Limnoglobus sp. | reverse complement strand
CCACCGGCTTCGACGATCACCCGACCGAGCGGTTGATAGTCGAACGGCGCAAACCCGACATCATGCGATGGCGAGCGCTCGTTGCTTGTAGAGGTGAGTGAAAAGGTTTCCTTCATGCGGCTGGTCCCAGGTCAACCGGTTGGTTGGCAGCGGGCCGATATTCAGCCGCTCAATGTTCGAGCACGCCATCGCTTCGGCGATGAACGCGGGGTCTTCGGTCAGCACCGTCGCGGCGAGGGTATACCCGATCCGTTTGAGCACATCCGCCTGCGGACATTCTATGACGCTGGCGTACGGGAACAAAAACTCCTTGTTCGCGAGTGTGTGTTCGGAAGTCTGACAGCGGATAATCGTCGGCAAAAGGTACGCGATTCGGCCCTCTTTGACGAGTCGGGGCGTCCCGCGAATTTGCAGCGTCACATCGGTCGCCCCAGGTGTCTGAAGGCCGTGCGTGACCATGTTGTCGATCGCCTCGGCGACTTCCGGCTTCGCGAACGCGCTGATCTCGCAAGCCGGGTCGTCCCAGGCGCGAACCTTCGCCTTCGCCATGCGTTCGGCGAGTGCGTGCGCGATTTTGTCGGCGTTCTTCGGCGTGTACACCGCCGAGGCGTTCACGCAGGCGCGGCCACCGTTTGCTGCGATCGAATCGATGATGAGGTCGATGTACTTCTCGTAATTGTCCGCCTGATCTTCGCCGAAAATCAGCTTGCTGTAGCCGGTGCCGTGAATTTCGACGCGATGGTCGTTCTTGTACGGTGCCATCGTGCGGTCGTCTCCGAACGCCATGCTTCGACCGCATAGCCGCAGAATCTCCGACGAACCGACGTGGTCGGTCGGCAAGAAGCCGAGCACGCTCGCGGGGATACCGGCTTTGATGAACGACTGAAGCACCCGCATAGGAGTCCACGGTTCTTCGCGGCCGGGCTTCAACAGCAACGGCATCTTGAACGCAATCGTCGGCACCCACAGCGAATGCACGCCGGGGGAGTTCGACGGAAGTACCGCCCCGAAGACATCCGTCGTCGGGTAGAACGCCTGCATTCGCCCCGACGAGGTCGTGTACCCTTTATCGAGCGCTTCGACGTTCAGGCCGCGGGTCAACCCGGCGATGACTTCCTCAATGTTGCCGAGAACGTAGTGAACTTTGCGCGCGTTTCGGTCGCAAAATACCATCGGCGAACCGGTCGTGGCCGAGAGATTTTTGACGTACTCGTCGAAGGTCAGTTCCGTATCGCCGCAAGGCAGCGTGGCGTTGAGGAAGTAATCGGCAGCCTTCTTGTACATCGCGAGAATGTCGCGGATCGGGATCGCCGAGAGTTCTTTGTGCGCGCGAACCATGCCGCTAATATCGCGGGCAATCTGGCTCCCCGTCACCTGGCTGACTTCCGCAACCGGTTCGCCGGTCACGTGGTGAACGAGCGTCGCTTTATCGAGGCTCGTGTACGACTTTCCGAAACGCAATGCGGGAATGTGAATCATCGGCGGGTGTCCTCACACGGAACGTCTGGCAGGTGGAATCGCTGGTGTTAGCCTACAAAATTTATTCTAGGCCGCACGATATCGCGTTGTCCCATGCAACTTGTCAAACTCACATCGGGCTTTTGGCTTTCAGGAACTCGTCCGCCCACGCCTGGTCGGGCCGGCGTAGCGGGATCGCAGGCGGCGATCGGTAGTCGATGCGATTCTGGTAGCCTCCGTCTTCGTAAGCGCGGTCGAAACAATCTCGCAGTTCGAGCGTGATGTCGCCGTCTTTCACTTTGAGCGGGATCGGCAAAATCGGCATCGGGTCGCGCACGGTGAACGCCCAAACCGACGCCTTCGGGAACAAGTTTGCCCGCACGACGATCGCGTAGTAATCGGCGATTGCCGGGCGAGGGCGTCCCAAAGGCATACGGTCGCCATCGCGAAGCAGATCGATCTCCACGAAGTGCGTACCGGAAGCGAGACACTGATTGCGTTTGATGATGTACTGTTCGCGGTCGGGCCCGTTGTGCTTGTTACTTGGGCTAAGGAGTTCGATCACGGTGATAACGCGATTTCCCGGCTGATCGACGATCTTGACAAACTTTTGCTGCGACTTGCGCGGGGTTTTGGCGAGCGTCACTTCCGTTGAAACGGACACTGACTTTTCCGCAGCAACAGCCACTGCACCAGTGTTTGAATGCCCCGCAACGAAAGCATCGGGGTAACCAAACGTCTCGCGAACATCGAAATCTTCGTCTTGCAGCCAGACATGCTGCTCGACGTCCGCGTAATACCCAGCCGGCAATGCTCTGGTAATTGACGCACTGATGGCGACGATCAACTTTGCGTGGAACCCGCTCCAGTACGCGGCGTCTTCGAGATACGGATCCATGCCGGGGAATGGCGAGTGCATTTGTCTGCCTCCAGAATGCGAGCGTCCAAAGTCGTTGACATTCTAATCGAGAATCCGAAAGATTCGTACAGAACTTCGCAGATGGTGCTTGATCGCTACGCGAACTCGGTTACGATGTGTGAAATGCAAATCTAACTATTTCTGTTGCGTTCGCTTTCACTTTTCGTGAGTTACGATCATGCGCCCGAAAACCGGTCGAACGGCGTTCACGCTCATCGAGTTGCTGGTGGTGATCGCGATTATCGCGATTTTGATCGGGCTATTGCTGCCGGCGGTACAGAAGGTCCGCGACGCGGCGGCCCGCACGCGCTGCACGAACAACATGAAACAAATTGGGATCGCGCTGCACATGCACCACGATGCCGAAGGCCACTTTCCGCCTGCAATTAAAGAGACATTCGCCCCTGCCGCACGCGATCCGAAGCAGTGGCTCGGCTGGATGGCGCGCATCTTGCCGCACATCGAGCAAACGACCATGCACACGAACATGGAAGCCGCATACGCCACGCAAGGCGACTACCGGAACCCGTTTGAAAATCCGCCACACACCGGGCTGGCGACCGTCATGAATGGCTACAAATGCGCTGCCGATGGTCGGCAATATCAAGCGACGTATGCCGGGGGTATCACCGTGGCATTCACGGGGTATCTCGGTATCAGTGGCCGCGATCTTCGTAGCCGTGACGGGATGTTGTGTTGGAACGATACCGTGCGATTCGCCGACGTAACCGACGGCACCAGCAACACGTTGATGGTCGGCGAACGCCCGCCGAGTTACGACCTCGTCTTCGGTTGGTGGTACGCAGGGGCGGGGCAATGGGATCCCGCTTACGGCCCGATTCGCAATACCGGATCGCTCGATGTCACGCTCGGCGCATCGGAAATTAACATCCGCAACACGGTCAACGTCGAGATGAACGCCTGCCCCGTCGGCCCGTTCGCATTCGGCCCAGGGGACATTAACAAGATCTGCGATCAGTTCCATTTCTGGAGCCTGCACACCGGCGGCAGCAACTTCACATTCGCCGACGGCTCCGTGCGCTTCCTCACCTACGGTGCCGCCAGCATCATGCCCGCACTGTCCACCCGCAACGGCGGCGATCTTGCGAATGCGCCGTAAGGCGAGCGGTGGGTATAAGCCTACTGATCCAGCCCGCGACAAAATCTAAGCAAATTGAAGGGATTTTCGAAATGCAACGGATCTGCTTGATACTTGCGATGCTGCTATTTGCTGCGGGATGTGCGGACTCGAAATCGGATGCGAGTGCGAAGCCACTCCCGGGGAAACGGATTCCGCCGGGAGCGAATGGGCCGCGTTAGTACACGCCGACGACGGTACTGCCTGCGAGTTCGGCGAACGGGCGAACGCCGCTGACGCCGTCCCACGGGTACTTCTCGAATGGCTTTTCGCGTTCGCCTTCGTCGCGCTCGGGGAAGCGGGGTACGAAGAATTCCTTCGTGAGCGTCGTCAGCATGACGCGACCCGTTTCACCGTATGGCACGATTTCGTCGTAGTTGTCCGGGTTCACGACTTGAATGACTGCACGCGGTTGCGGGGCGTAGTAGCTGATTTTGAAGCCGTCTTCCGGCCCGATTGGCTTTGAACAGGCCAACCCCATCAGCGTGTTGCCGTACGTTGGTGTCATGTACACTTCGCCGTTGTCGAGCATTTCCTCGTAGGCTTCGCGCGTGAACTGCGGGG
>JANXNT010001363.1 GCA_025353985.1 Limnoglobus sp. | reverse complement strand
ACTACCACCAAATTCACTGTTCCGTGAACGGATGCCTTTAGAGAAGGCAATCTAAATGTATACTATAAAACAATCCGCAACAATGGGTGAAAAGGTTTAATTTAGAGATTCCGCTTTCTGTGATATCGGACATGAAATCGATTGCAGAACGTTCACCCACACGATTTGCCTAAGTCAATAAGTTTTAGACGATATGACGTAAGTCGGAATTCGTGTCGTGCACGGAGTGACATAGAATTGTCGCCAAATGACATAGAAGAGCGCGCAAATGACATAGAAAAGGCGCGCACGGTCGATTTTTGGTCGCTTTTGGTCGCGAAACGGTCGGTAGTTCTGGCGAGTGTCGACACGATGACCCTCGACGCAAACCACGACAGGATTTCAGGATATGGGAAAATGGCTCAAAACGGACAAGTGAATCACGATCAAAAAGTGGCATTTTGAGACCTCAAAAACACGAAAAACACGGTTTTGGAACTTTTGCAATTCGGACTTACATCGATTCTGAACGGGTTTTGAATAGAATTTCCTTTCCCGAACTTCCGCAAAAGGACCGTTATGCCACTCGACTGGGCACCGCTGGTCGATCTGATTCGGCAACATCAGACCATCCTCTTGATGACGCACATTCGCCCCGATGCCGACGGGATCGGCTCGCAACTGGCGCTCGCCGATGCGCTCCGGCAGATGGGCAAAACGCCACGGGTGGTGATCGCTAGCCCACTACCGCCCCGCTATGCCTTTCTGGACCCCGAACGACGGCTGATCGAGGAATTCGAAGCACCCGGCACTGCGTTTCGAGACGTCGACGCGATCTTCGTCATGGACACGGGAACGTGGGGGCAACTCGGCGACTTCGGCGAATTCATGCGGTCGATGACGGTGCCGAAAGCGGTGATCGACCACCACCGCACGCAAGACGACCTCGGCGGGCTCGCGTTTGTCGATACCACCGCCGAAGCGACGGGACGGCTTTCGTACGAGATCATTCGTGCGCTCGGTGCCAAAATCTCGCCGATGGCGGCGCACCACATGTTCATGGCGTTGGCGCTCGATACCGGTTGGTTCCGCCACCCGAACACGACGGCGTCATCGTTCGCACTGGCCGCAGAACTCGTCGCCGCCGGTGCCAAGCCGACTCCGCTTTACGAGCAACTCTTCGAGTGCGCATCGGTCGCACGCTTCAAGCTCGTGGGGTTGTCGCTGTCGCGGTTGCAAGTGCGTTGCGGCGGCAAAATAGCCTTCACGGATGTCCGTTTAAGCGATTACGCCGCAACCGGGGCGGTGCCCGGCGACACCGAAGATCTGATCAATTACCCGCGAAGCATCGAAGGCGTCGAGATGGCGATGATCTTCATCGAACAACCCGATGGCGGTACGAAAGTGAGTTTCCGCGCCCGATCTGCGGATGTTTCGAAGGTGGCAGAGAAGTTCGATGGCGGCGGGCACAAACTGGCATCCGGTGCGAGATTGCCGGACGATGTGGACGACGCGATCTTGAAAGTCCTGGCGGCATGTGAAGACGCCTTGCGATAACCCCTTTCCTCCGCGTGGTCTTGCGTGCTAAACTATAAATATCCCGCCTCAATCTCCGAGTGCTTCCGCCTCGGCTTGCCACACTCGTCGGAGTGCCTGCCATGAATACCACCACGCCACCACGACCGTTTACGCTGCGTGACCTGCCGATCCCGGCCAAGTTGGTCGTCAGCGGGTTCCTTATCGCGATCGGCCTCGGTTATTTTTCCGCCTTGGTGCAACTGCACTTGCAGCATTCGAGCCGCAACGGCGAGCCGATGCCATCGGTAAGCGATGTCGTCGAGATCTTCGCAGGCAAGAAG
>JANXNT010001360.1 GCA_025353985.1 Limnoglobus sp. | reverse complement strand
CGGCGGGGTCGAAGCCGACGGGAACGGTGACGGCGTCGCCTTCGGAACCGGCGACGATCGGTTCGAGGACGAGGTGCTGCTTGAGTGCGGCCTGCGCCTTGCGGTGAATGTCGCGTACGGCTTGCCCGATTTGCGCATCTTCAAACGGGGCGATGTCTTCGAGCAGGAAATCGAGGAACCGCGACTCGGTTTGAAGGATCGCGAGTAACCGCAACGGCGCGCCGGACGGTTTCTCGATCGTTTGGATCGTCGGTGTGGGTGCGGTTTTCGTCGTGGATGGCACGACATTCGTCGGCAACGGCGTGACGGGCAGGCCGATAAGTTCATTCACTTTATTCGCGAATGCGGGGTCGATGTTCGCGCGACCGGCCAGCGTGAGACCCCATGAGGCGCGACCGAGGCTCCCGGCCCGCGCCAGCAAGATCACCCCGCCAAGGAACATCGACAGGAAGATGCCGACCACCAAACCGATGAGATACTCCATTCGTGCGATCCTTAATTTAAGTACGAATGCAGAAGTTTAACCGCAGAGGGCGCGGAGAACGCGAAGAAGAAATGTCCGCTGCACCGTGCAAAACTCGCAGACGATGTATCGTGTTTCTCGTTCGGACTTCTCTCCGCTCGGCGTACTTTGCGTTCTCTGCGGTAAAAACTCTTACTTCAATGTCTTTGTACGATTCAAATGGGCGCTTGACCGCGTTGCCCCAGTCGTTTACCATCTTGTTACCTACCTCAACGCGGGTTCGCGCCCGTATCGGTCGTTCCGTCTCGCCCTGGCTCTTCCTCAAGCCCCCTGGCGTGCGGTCCTGGAGACTTCACCAACATGCGCCGACTCTTCCTCGCAGTCGCGATGGGCTTCGCGACTGTGGCTTTGGCCCAACAGCCGCAGACACTCGCGCCGCAACCGCGCATTCAATCGGTTTTCCCCACCGGGGCGAAGCTCGGCACGACGGTCGATGTCGTCGTGCTCGGCACCGATCTCGACGATGCCACGGGCCTGCTGTTCAGCCACCCCGGCATTACGGGGAAATATCTGCCGCCGTCCGCCGACCCGGAGCCACCCAAAGACCCGAAGAAAAAAGACGCACCGCCCGCGAAGATGAACAAGAAAGCGGCACCACCCACGGAGGCGAAATTCCAGATCGCAGTGGCGGCAAACGTGCCACTCGGTTCGTACGACATTCGCGTCGTCAACAAGTTGGGCGTTAA
>JANXNT010000256.1 GCA_025353985.1 Limnoglobus sp. | reverse complement strand
GTGATCGAGATCCTCGGCGCGACACTTAGCCAGTGTCGGATTACCGAAGAAGACTCCGAAGTTCGCGATCGGATTCTGGCAGGCGACCTCGGTTATAACTCGATTTGGCGGAACGGTATTTCCGAGCACATTGTGCTATTCGGCATCTTCGACCTCGATGGCGACGGCAAAGACGACATTCAGACGCTTGTTCGCGATCTGACGAGGGCTGGTGTGACAGTCGATGGTTATTACGATCTTGCTAAAATGGCTTGGGTCGGCGAAATGACGAGCCAAACCGCATTTGCCGTCGAAGGTTACTACCCAACCGTTAGTGTCGCCGACGGTAACAAAGACGGCAAACTGAAAATCATTAACGCCATCGGGGCTGCGAAAACGAAGGCCAAGAACGAAGGCGTACGTATCATTCGCCCACGCGATTTCTTCCCACGCATCGGCTACAACGCGAAACTCGACATCACCGAAGATTCGATTAACCAAGCCGCAACGGGTTATATTCGCTCAGTGTCCGCAGCCGAAGGCACCGACCCCGCACCAGCGGCACCCGCACCAGCGGCTCCGGTGCCTGAGCCGAAGAAAAACTAGTATTTCGCGCATGCGATCCTCAAACGAGCGGACCTTCGGGTCCGCTCGTTTCGTTGATAGTGATCGGCGTCTCTGTCTCCATCGCGATTGCGGCGAGGTAGCCGGGTTGCGGATTCCACGTTGCGAGTGACCACTTGAAAGGCTTTACCGGCACTTCATCGAATCGAATCACGCACGGTGGGCGTGTCGGATCGAGTTCAACAATACATCGATCGACGTGCTGAAGCCCCGTTCCGACGGCTTTCATGAGTGCCTCTTTGCACGTCCATGCACGGAAGAAGCCTCGACTGCGTTGCGGTTCGGCGAGGTTGCGATACGTCTCTTTTTCTTCCTGGCCGAAGAAGCGTTCGACGAGTCCATCCCTGTTGGAAACATCGCGAAGCACCTCAATATCGATGCCAACGCGGCGAGTGGCAATCGCCACGAGAGCGAAATTCCCCGAATGCGTGACGTTGAAGTGAATCGTGGGATTGCCAGCCAAAATTGGTTTGCCGTTGGCACCGATCTGGAAACGAACTTCGTGGGGAGCGATTCGCAGGTAGTCTGCGAGGATGCCGCGAAGTGCGGCCCGACAGATCGCGAATTGCCGCTTCGGTTTATCGATGCGGTAACGTGCGACCCGCTCGCATTCATCGACGGAGAGCTGTTCACACACCTCTGTTACAGTCAGCGAACAATCGTCGAACGCGATGCCCCAGACATCGCAACCAACGAACGGCATTGGCTGCGGTGTCGCGTTCCAATCGTAAGTGCGATATCGAACGATCATGTCTGCTGTGGTTTCCGCGTGCGGCCCCAAAGTATTAACAGTGCCACCAACCCAATGATCGGTGCCATACCCGCGATCAAGAACCCCGCTTGGTAATTGTGCTCCGCTTTTATCCGTGCGCCGATCTCGATCTGAAAATAGCTCGAAGTGATCCAGCCCACTGCCGAAAGGAAGCCCATGAGTAGGCCGAGGTTTCGTGCTGGGAGTTCCTGCGTCAGAGAGTAATAAAACGGGTGCAACCCGAGGATGCCCGCACCCGCAATCATCAGTAGCGCGACGCTTACGACATCCGAATCGATGAACGGCACGACGCCAGCCGACGCAGTGAGGCAAGTAAATAAGGCATATCCGAGCATTCGCGAACCGTGTAAACCGTAGCGGATCGATAACGCTCGCACGAATGCCCCTGCCAATAGGCAGCCGATGTCTGCTGCGATGAAGTACCCCGATACGCAAAACTGCATCGCTCGCGGTGGAAATTTGCGATAGTCTTGCAAGTACAACGGCAGCCAGGCGCGTAGGAACTGCCAACTGACGGTCAGAGTCGTGACGACGATGCCCAAGGCGATCAATCGCCGGACGAGTAACCCGCGATTAGGCACCTGCGTTTCGTTGGTGAGCGTGGTGTCGTTTGGGGCCGCCGTCCGCAAAACGCCACGTGGAATCATCCAGAACCATACCGGGATCCACAAGAAGCCGACTACGCCAATCGAGCAGAATGCGAATTGCCACGAACGGCCGCTATCGTTAACCCACATCACGTAAAACGGCACGTATATCGCGCCAATCGCGGCCCCGCTTTGCAAGATACTGTTGCCGAGTGGCCGATCTTTTGCACTCAAAATGAGACGTGCCGTAATCAGCGCACACGGCCAATGTCCTGCTTCGAATAACCCGAGTATCGTGCGGCAAATCAGCAACCAGCGAAACACGGCCGTGCCCGGTGGGTCGCCTTCGTTTTCCAGCAATTCCTTTACCCACGGTTCGCTCGCTGCGGATGCGGCCACGCCCATCATCGACCAGCCGGCTAGCACGATCGGGTACAAGATACGCGGGCCGATACGATCTGCGAGCCAGCCAAACACAATTGAACCAATGGCGAAAGCGTACCCGAAATAGCCTTCGAGGTATCCGATGCGACTTTCATCGAGAGCGTAGTTGTTCTTCAGTTCGGGGAGCGTGAGTGCGAGTACCTGACGGTCCATGTAATTGAGTAATGTCGCCAGGAACAAGATGCCGCAAACGTGCCACTTCCACATGAATGAACTCGCGCTGGGTGAAATTGTGAACTGAACCGGTTACGCATCCCAGGTGCTCCCGTTCCAGTCGATCACGCGCTCCAATAGCGACGACACGCCGTGCGCGAACGTGGCAAACAGGGCATCGCCTTTGTCGGCGGTGGCGTCGGCGGGGCTGCCGATGTGGCCGGGCTTGCTGCGGTCGGGCATCGTCCAGGCGCGGTAGCCAGGGGCAAATCCACGGCCGAATGGCACTTCCGGTACATCGCGAATATTGCCGACCACGAGGTGCGATGCGAGGTGCAGAATCATCGAGGTTTCCCACTCGCAGGCATGGCCCATCTGGTTCTGCGATAGTTCCGGCATCGCGGCGGATGGGTCGGCGGCGTCCCAGTATGTCAGCGACATTAACAGCAAATCGTTGCGTTCGCGATGTTTCTGCCGCAATTCGAATAAGGCTTGCTGCGAAGGCCCCGTGTTGCCGCCGTGGCCGTTCAGAAACACGATTCGGCGGAAGCCGTGTGCCATCATGTTCTCGGCCAGATCGCGAATGAGATCGAGGTACAATCGCGGCGAAGCGGAGAGCGTGCCGGGAAAATCGACGTGATGGTGCGAATTCCCAAGCCACTGGAGCGGCGCGAACAGGAGCTTGCTTGCGAGCGGCGTCGTTTTGATTCGGGTGAGGATTTCGCCGAGCAGCATACTATCGGTGAAGACGGGCAGGTGTCGGCCGTGCTGTTCGAGTGCCGCAATTGGAAACACAACCGGCGTGTTCCGATCGAGCGTCGCCACAGCGGGCCAGGTCATTTCAGAAAGTTCCATCGGAGGCAACTCCTGGAGGGTCGAATGGATCGCGAGGTAGGAAGTATCTTAGTTCTACTGTATCTTCATCCTTTCTTGCCGCAATGAATTGTGGGATTATCGTTTGCTTTCGCTCGCGTTTTACGGGAGATTTGCACCGCGATTGCAAGTGATATTGGGCGATTGGGCACGTCGGTACCGGCTCGCCGCGTTATTCGATCGTCTCCGGCACTTCGCCACCGGCGCGGGTGGCGAGTGCGCCGAGGATCGGGTCGGCACCGTACGTGAGGAAGCGCACCGAGCCATCGGCGAACGCGAAGTTCGCGCCGCCGTGGTGAAGGGACCAATATTGGAACAAGGAGCAATCTGGAGTCGCATTCAGGTCAGGTTGCCGGTACGGAAACGGACCGAGGCCGCAATCGGGGGTCGGGGTATACCGTACGTACGGATTCGGGTCTTTGACGCCGATCACCGAAGCGAGTTCGCCGTCACTGCGTGCAGTGGCTCCCCAACCGATGTACAACATGCCAAGAAAGAGTCGATTGGCTGGTGGCGGGCGTTCGCCGAAGGCGAGCGTGTTCGATGTGCCATCGGTGATGCTCAACATCGTCAGGTTGCCGTCCGCAACGATAACGCCATCCCGCCGTTTTGTAAGCTCGCCCGCATTCCCCACGTACGATCGCAGCGCAATCTGCAAATCGATCGGCGTCGGTTGCGGCAATGCAAGCGAGTACGAGAAGTGGATATCCCATACCGCAGTCGTTCGCGGGTCCGACGGGCATGAGTACGGCTTGAGCGGGATCGAGACACCGCGGTGC
>JANXNT010000242.1 GCA_025353985.1 Limnoglobus sp. | reverse complement strand
CTTTTCAGTGCCAGTCGAGAGAGTAACCGTAGTTTGAATGTGTGATGTATGTAATCCGATGCACTCAAACATCGAGAGTAGCCTGTGACGAGCTTACCCAAATTGGCGACGGGTCGGATACTCACCGTCAACGGCGGTTCTTCGAGCATCAAATTCGCACTGTTTGAATCGGGCGATCCGCCGCGCCGCGTCCACCGTGGAACCGTCGATCGTGCGAACACCAAATGGCTCGATTCGCTCGATCTGAGCGGGCTGGTAGCGGTGGGGCATCGCGTCGTTCACGGTGGGCCGACGCACTTCGAGCCGCAATGGGTGACACCCGAACTGCTTGCCGACTTGCGTCTGGCGATGCCGCTCGATCCAAACCATTTGCCTGCCGAAATCGCTTTAATCGAGACGATCACACTACGGCTACCCAGTGTGCCACAGGTCGTTTGCTTCGACACCGCGTTCCACCGCGACTTGCCGAACGTTGCAAAATTGCTGCCGATTCCGCGAAAGTACACCGATGCGGGACTTCGCCGGTATGGTTTCCACGGGCTTTCATACACGTATCTATTGGGTGAACTCGAACGCCTCGCCGGGCGCGAGATTGCCTACGGCCGCGTCATTTTCGCTCACCTCGGCTCTGGGGCGAGCATGGCGGCGGTGCGTGGCGGAAAGTGCATCGACACGACGATGGGCTTCACCCCGGCCGGCGGGCTGATGATGGGCACGCGGACTGGCGACATCGACCCCGGCGTGCTCGTTTACCTCGCGCGTACGGAAGGATTGAATGCGGATCAAATCGACGACTTAGTCAATCGCAAATCGGGTTTGCTCGGCGTATCGGGAACGAGTGCGGACATGCGCGATCTGCTTGCAAAGCAGGCAACTAGCCCGCACGCCACCGATGCGGTCGAACTGTTTTGCTACCAGGCCCGCAAGTCCATCGGCGCGTATGCGGCCGCGCTCGGCGGGCTGGATGCGATCGTGTTTTCCGGTGGCGTCGGCGAACATTCGCCGCAAGTCCGCGAGCGAATTTGCGATGGTCTCGAATTCCTCGGCGTGAAACTCGACACACTCGCCAACTCAGCCAACGCGCCGGTGATTTCCAACTGCAGCGTGACCGTGCGCGTGATTCCGACCGACGAAGAAATCATCATCGCG
>JANXNT010000205.1 GCA_025353985.1 Limnoglobus sp. | reverse complement strand
TGGCGGTGTCACATCTTTTGGTGTGCAAATTAACAGTGGCGGTACGTTTTCAGCGACGAACGCCACATTTAGCCGACTCGGCGGCACCAACGGAACCCGAGACGTTTCTCGCATCCTCGTGAATACCGGCGGCAGCTTCGCCGCGAGTAATAGCACGTTCGGATGGGACCAAGTCGAACTCAGTAATAGCAGCGTAATTGACCCAGGAAGCATCACGAAAAATGCGTTTGATGGAGCGCTGTTCGTTCAGGACAAGTTGATACCGATTCTCGACGCGGGGAATAATAAACGCTTCCAAGATGTGCTCATCAACGGTGGTACCACCAGCGATAAAGTCTTGACTCTGGCCCCATTGGGGGTCGATACGACGAATCAACGATTCCTCTTTTACGCAGATTTCACCGTGGCGAACGGAACCACGGTAAATGTTGCTGCGAATTCCAACGTCGTGATTCAGCGGGCGGTGAGTGTGATTGTGGCCGGCGCTCTGAACATGACGAGTCCGACGCTGTTCGCCATCGAAGATACTAATATTGGAGGGGGCATCTCCTCATACGGCGTTCAAGTCAATAGCGGTGGCGCGGTCGTGGCGACGAACACCACTTTCACGCGACTCAGCGGAACCAACGGTAGCAGGGACAACTCGCGCATCTTAGTCAACACTGGCGGGCAGTTGATCGCACGAGGCAGCAGTTTCAATCTGGATCAAATGGTGTTGGCGACCGGTTCCCGTGCGGATCTCCAGTACAACTTTTTCAACACAAACTTTTTTATCAACAGTGGCGCGATCATTTCGAATAACGCGGTTCGCAACAACGACTTTTCTCCGATTGCGGTGCTCGCTTCGGGGGCGACGGGTAGCACGATCGATCTCACGAACAACTACTGGGGTACGACGGTCAACGCGGTGATCGATGGGCGGATAACCGACCAGAACGACACGGCAGCGTTGCCGCTCGTGAACTACTTGCCCGTGCTTGCGAATCGGCCGGTCAACACGCAGGCGGCCACACCGACCCCGATCAATTTCGTCCCGGCTGCCGCGACCAGCATCCCGCTTAGCGCGATCATTACCAGCCCGACTTCCACCGGCCCGGCCAACGTCACATCGGGCACGATCACGTTCCGACTACTCCAAGGTGGCGCACTCGTCGGCACGCCCGTTACGGTGAACGTCATCAACGGCGTGGCGAACGCAACGTACAGCCTCCCGGCTGGCAGCAATGCGGGCAGTTATAGTGTCGAGGCGACATACAACGGGTCGGGTTTCGCCGTCTCGGTCGATAACACGCAGACGCTCGTCGTCAACCCGATCGCGCAAACGATTACGTTCGCCGGGCCAGCACCGGTGACGTTTGGCGTCCCCTCGGTGACACTCGCAGCCACCAGCGATAGCGGCCTGGCCATCGTTTACAGTGTCGTCAGTGGCTCTGGCACCGTTTCCGGAAACACGCTCACGATCAACGGCGCGGGCAGCATCGTCTTGCTCGCTACCCAACCGGGTAACGGGAACTTCACCGCGGCCACTTCGGTGCAACAGACGTTTATCGTGAACAAGGCCGCACAGACGATCACCTTCAACGCACCCGCTCCGACGACGTTCGCGAACGGTCTCACGATCAACCTGAGCGGCATCAGCACCACACCCGGCTTGACCGTTTCGTTCGTCATCGTCTCAGGCCCCGGCACGATCTCTGGCACCACACTCACCGTCACGGGGGTCGGCAGCATCGTCGTGCGGGCGAACCAGGGCGGGGACAGCAACTACCTCGCCGCGAGTAGCATCGATCGCACGTTCGTCATCAACCAGGCCTCACAGTCGATTACATTCACCGCGCCTGCGCCCGTCGTCTTCGCGCCAGGGCTTACGGTTAACCTGAGTGCCACCGCCGATTCGACCCTCGGCGTGAACTTCACCGTCGTCTCCGGTCCGGGAACCCTCGCAGGGAACGTTCTGACTGTAACAGGCGCGGGCAGCGTCGTCGTACAGGCCAATCAACCGGGAGATGCGAACTTCACTGCCGCCACGGCCGTTACCCAAACGCTGAGCGTCGCACTCGGTTCGCAGTCGATTACGTTTGCCGCACCTGCCCCGACGACGTTTGCACCGGGGCTGACAGCCAACCTGAGTGCCACGGGTGGGGCATCGGGCAACGCGGTCGTTTTCAGTGTGGTCAGCGGGCCGGGTACGGTTTCCGGCAGCGTGCTAACGATCACTGGCGCGGGCAACATCGTCATCAATGCGAACCAGACGGGGAACGCGAACTTCAACGCCGCCACCGCGGTGCAATCGACCGTCACGGTCAACAAAACCGTGCAGACGATCGTCTTCCCCACGCCGGTTCCCACGACATTTGCGAACGGGTTGACGATCGACCTGAACGCGACGGGTGGCATCACGGGCAACCCCGTGACTTACACATTGGTCAGCGGCCTCGGCAGTATCTCGGGTGCGGTTCTCACCGTGACGGGTGCGGGCGACATCGTCGTGCGTGCGGATCAAGCGGGTAATGGCAACTATCTCGACGCCACCATTTCGCGTACGTTCACGATTACACCACTCGCGCAAACGATCGCGTTCGCGGCCCTGCCGCCCGTCGGTTTCGCATCGGGTGTGACGGTCAATCTGAACGCCACGGGTGGGGCTTCGGGTAACGCAGTCACCTTCAGCGTGGTAAGCGGACCGGGTGCAATCTCGAATAACATCTTGACCATAACGGGTGCGGGCGACATCATCGTTCGCGCCGACCAAGCGGGAAGTAGCAACTTTTCGGCCGCGCTCAGCGTCAGCCAAACGCTCACCGTGACCAAGGCGACGCAGACGATCGCGTTCTTGGCAGCAGTCGGATCGTTGCCGTTCGGCACTGCTCCGCAACTACTCGTCGGAAGTAGCAGCAGTACGCTCGCCGTCACGTTCGCGGTCATCAGCGGCCCGGGAACGATTGCGGGTAACCTTCTCGCGATCACCGGAGCCGGTTCTATCGTCGTCGAGTCCAGTCAGGCAGGCGATGGCAACTTCAATCCTGCGGTCAGCGTGCGTCAGACGTTCACAATCGACAAAATCGCACAGTCAATCGCATTCGCACCGTTGACGCCCGTACGATTCTCTGCTGGACGTACAGTTCCGTTAGTGGCCACCGGCGGCGCTTCGGGAGTCGCAGTGGTGTTCACAGTCGTAAGCGGGCCGGGGACGGTTTCTGGCAACATGCTGACGGTGACAGGCGATGGCACCATCGTGGTGCAGGCCGATCAACTGGGTAGCAACAACTACACCGCAGCAGCTTTCGTATCGCAAAATCTCTCCGTCACGCGGCCGACCGAATCGCTCGTCGGCGTGCCGCAATTTGTTGTCGGTTCCGATGCGGGTGGCAGCAACGTGACGCTGTACAACCCGGACAAATCGGTGCGGTTCAGCGTGACCGCGTTCCCCGGCTTCACCGGTGGTGTTCGCACCTCCAGCGCCGACTTCAACCGCGATGGCGTCGCCGATATCATCATCGGCTCGGGGCCAGGGCAACCGACGCAAGTTCGCATTTTGGACGGCAAAACGCTCGTGGAACTGTTCAGCATCGCACCGTTCGAAGCCTCGTTTACCGGTGGCGTGTACATCTCGGCAGGCGATGTCACCGGCGATGGCATCCCGGACTTGGCGATCACCCCTGATGAGGGTGGCGGGCCGCGCGTGGATATTTACAGCGGCGCGGCAGGCTTCCCGAAGGTGACCGCGTTCTTTGGGATCGACGACACGAATTTCCGCGGCGGGGCGCGATCCACGATCGCGGACATGACCGGCGACGGCGTCGCCGACCTGATCGTCGTCGCAGGCTTCGGTGGCGGGCCACGAGTGGCGGCGTTCGACGGTAAGTCACTGGCAACGACGCCCGTGAAGATAATCGGCGACTTCTTCGCGTTCGAACAAGCACTGCGCAACGGCATTTTCGTCACGGCCGGCGACATCAACGGCGACGGCTTCGCCGACCTGATCGCAGGCGGCGGACCCGGTGGCGGGCCGCGCGTGCTGGCTTTCGATGGCAAGAGTTTGCTATCGAATCAGTACGTGAATCTGGCCAATTTCTTCGGCGGCGATGTGAATAGTCGTGGTGGCATTCGCGTTGCGGTGAAGGACTTGGACGGCGACAATCTCGCCGACTTGGTCGTCGGTTCGGGGAGCGGGGCCGGTTCGCGAGTGACGGGTTACCTCGGCAAGAACATCGGGCCAAGTGGCACGCCCGCAACGCAGTTCGATTTCGATGCTCTCAGCGGATTCACGGGCGGCGTGTTTGTGGGGTAAATGAGGTTCTGTATCCAGTTATGCGAGCTACTTCTTTTGCAGTCGGTTCATTCCCATTATTTTTGATAGGCAGTGGCCCTCTTTTCCTAACGAAAACCACACTTAATCTGCTCGGATATCCAATCTCTGAAAAAATAGTTATCAATGAGCATAAGCCGTTGACTTCACACTTCGTTTTGTTATATTGAAATCATAACAACAATAAGG
>JANXNT010000170.1 GCA_025353985.1 Limnoglobus sp. | reverse complement strand
GCGGCTCGCCGACGCTGACACGAAAAATGCAGAAGCACAACGCGATTTATTGGTTGGTCTTTACAAACTCGGTACGGTGGCAGAGAAGACGGAAGACTACGCGGCGGCCATTGGCTGGTACGAGAAGGCATTGGCCGTGGCCACGAAGTTCGAACGGCCGGAATTCTTTGCGGACGATCTGAAATTCCTCAAGAAGCAGATTGACGATTGCAAAGCGCAGCTGGCATTGCCCAAACCCGGCGAACTCGCGCCGCCGCCACGGGCGAAGTGATCGTGCCAGCCCGCTGCGCAAGCAAGGGGAGGGAGTTCATTGTGGGTGGAAGCCCCTTGCTGGCGCTGCGGGCTGGCCGGAAAATCTGACCGGAATTACACCTGACCGGATGGGAGTGCATCATGTGGCCGATGGCTTATCACATCACCTGGACGGCCTACCGTCTGCGCGAGTCGGCTACGTGAAAAATTCGACATGCGAGTGAACTTGAATACGCCTTCCTTGCATCCCGTTTGGAATCGCGACGAGGTTAGCGGCGTGGCCCTCGATTGGTTTCGTCCGGAGCCACTGCTCGCGCGGGTGCTGTTCCTTCGCGATTTTGAAGAAGCGCTACCGGATTTCACTGCGATGTTCGTCGAACGTGGCATTGGCTGCGTCGCACCGGATGGCGGCGTTACGTGGTGGACGCGGACGGCGGAAGCGATGTTGATCGATGCGATTTTGCCTTGGACGACAGGCGTTTTCGGCAGGCCCGCGAATGCACTTGTCGGTATCGGCAGTGGCGGTCAGGCGGCGCTGCGGCTCGGGTTTCGCTACCCCGAACGCTTCCCCGTCGTTGTCAGCATCGATGGCGCGTGCGATTTTCACGAACTCCACGGCGAGGGCACGCCGCTCGATGCGCTCTACCCGCGGCGCGAATCGGCACGGCAAGATACGGCCGTTTTGCAAGTTCGCCCGCACGATTTTCCGCCGCACATCTGGTTCGCGTGCGATCCGGATTCCCGATGGTTCCGTGGAAACGATCGACTCCACGAGAAGCTGAACGCGATCGGCGTTCGCCATGAGTTTCAGACGGACCTCGGCCGGGAAACCGCGTTGCGAGCGGG
>JANXNT010000158.1 GCA_025353985.1 Limnoglobus sp. | reverse complement strand
TTTCGCGTGCCCCCATTCGCCGATTTCCAGGGCGGATTGTACGTGGGGTAATTGCGAGCGAACTGCTGAGCGTTTTCTTTATCCCGGAGGGATTGAAGCCATTAGCCCCAGGTCGCGCTTCGCGCACCTGGGGTATGAGCGAATTGCAATCGATCCTAGCGGGCAACGCCGCGAAGGGTTTTTCACTTGTATTTCGAGGCTTTCTCTACAGATATGTAGCCCTCTCGCTCCGCGAGAGGACAGCAACAGTCCGGATCGATGTAATGTCGCTGATTCTTCTGGAATTGCTATCCTCTCGCGGAGCGAGAGGGCTACGTTGGAAGTCTCACGACTTCCGCTACAAATACACCGAAATACGCCCGAGTTCCCTGGGTGCGCGGCGACCGCGACCCAGGGCTAATCGCTGGAATCCCGTTGGGATAAAAATCCAAAACCGCGATGACTCGAAATCACCGTCAACCCCGACTTCACATCACTTGGGGGAATAGCCCCTCGATTCGCTTCCCGTGTGCTTCCCACGACTTCAATTCTTGCGCTTTCGACGCAGCGAGAATCTGTTCGAGTTCTTCCGGGAACGTCGAGTCTTTATTCGATTTGTGCAGCTCATCGTACCATGCGATCCAGGCTGCGATGGCTTCGGGGCTGTTGCCGGTGATGTCGATTTCGTCGGCCGGTTCGGGTTGCGTCACGGTGACGGCGGTGCCGTCCGCCCAATCGGGGATCGGACCGACGAGTTCCACACGGCCGTTGCGGAAAATGCCTGCGATCGTGTTCATGGGTTACTCTCCGATCATGGGAAGTGCGATGCGGTGCGTGCTCACTTCTGGCGTCGGTTTCGCGCAATTCCCGCAACCGGAACCGCAGCCGGGTGCCTTCTTGCCGAACCACGTACGCCAACTGCTATACGTTAGGTACGCACCGGCGGCGATGATCGTTGCGAACACGGCGATGAGTTGAGGATCCATGACAGACTTTCGTGAGTGCGGTCACGACAGATGATCGACCACCCAGCGCCCAATCTGGAACGTCAGGAATGCGCCGATGTAAGCGAGGATCGTCATGTACGCGAACGTGAAGGCGGGCCACGCCCAGCTTTTGGTTTCGCGGCGAATCACGGCCAGCGTCGAGGCACACTGACAGCATAACGCGAAAAACACCATCACCGATAACGCGATCGGCACCACGTACGGCCCGCGAATCGGATCTTCGCTCCAGCGGTCTCGGATCGTGTTTTGCAACTGATCCTTCTTCTCGTCGGAGTCGATGTCGCCTTCCTGGTACAAGATGCCGAGCGTGCCGACGATCACTTCACGGGCCGGGAAACTTGCGAGTGCGGCCACGCCGATTTTCCAGTCCCAACCGAGCGGCGCGAACACCGGTTCCATCGAGCGCCCCACCCGCCCGAGCAGCGACGTTCGCTTCCACTCGCTGCGTAACGCATTGACCGCCTTCTCGCCCTCGGCCTTCGCGTCTTCGCCCTCGGTGGCTTCGGCTTTCTCCGTGATGGCCGCAATCCGCTCTTCGTATTTCTGCCCGTTTTCGTCGGTATTCGGGAAGTACAACAGCGCCCAGACGATGATCATCGATGCCAAAATCAGCGTGCCCGCACGGCGAACGAACGCCCAACCCGCATCGAACATTCGCCGCAAGATCGCCTTCAACGACGGACGCCGGTACGTCGGCAGTTCCATCACGAAGATCGGCGTCGCCCCGCGCAACAACGTGCGTTTCAGGATGAGTGCCACAATCGGCGCGACGAGGAAACCAATCATATACATGACGAACAGCGTGAAGCCTTTTAGCCAGAACGGTCGGCCCACGGTCAAGAACGCACCGATCATTAGCCCGTAGATCGGCAAGCGGGCCGAGCAACTCATCAGCGGCGCGACGAGGATTGTGGCAATGCGGTCGCGTCGGTTCTCGATCACCCGCGCTGCCATCACGCCGGGAATTGCGCAAGCAATCGACGACAACATCGGGATGAACGATTTGCCGCTCAGTCCGCAACGGCTCATGATTTTATCCATGAGGAACGCCGCACGCGCCATGTAACCGCAGTCTTCGAGGAACGCGATGAAGGCGAATAATAGTAGAATTTGCGGTAGGAATTTGATCACGCCACCGACGCCGGTGATGACGCCATCGGTGATGAGCGAGCGCAGCGGGCCGACGGGAAGCACGCCTTCGACGAGCGACGCGAGCCACTTCGTGACCGCGTCGATGGCCCCCATGAGCGGTTCGGCACCGACGAAGATCGCCTGGAACACGACGAACATCAGTGCGAGGAAAACGAGCGTGCCCCAGAGTTTGTGCGTGAGAATCGTATCGAGGCGATCCGTCGTTGACACGGGGCGAATCGCCGGTTTCGTGATCGCCATCGCCGTCGCGGCGCGGATCCAGGCGTAGCGGGCCTTGGCTTCGGCGGCGGGCACGGGGCAACCGCTTTCGCTCAGTCGCAGTCGCGCATCGAGCAGCGTTTGATGCCACTCGGGGCCACGTTTCGCGGTCAGCCATTGTTCGGTATACCCACCGACATCGAGCAACAAACGGCGTGCCAGAAACGGCGGAATCTCGCCGTTCAGCGAGCCGTGAAGTGCCTCGCTCTCGCGCAAGATCGGCTCGGGCAACAGGTTCGCCGCCGGTGCCACGCCACCATCGGCGGCACGTACGATCTCCGCACGCAGACTATCGAGGCCCGTGCCCGCGTTCGCCTGAATCGGCACGACCGTCACTTGCAACGACTTCGCCAAACGCTCCGCATCGATCGTGATGCCCTGCGACTTCGCCATGTCGATCATGTTCAGCGCGACGATCACCGGCACGCCAAGTTCCATGAGCTGCGTGGTCAGGTACAGGTGCCGTTCGAGATTCGAGGCATCGACGACGGAGATAATGAGATCGGGTCTCGGCTCAGAAGGTTGCCGCCCAAGGAGCAGATCGACCGCCACCATCTCGTCTGGGCTACGCGCCGCCAGACTGTAGGTGCCGGGCAGGTCGATCAATTCCACGCGCCGACCATCGACCACGAAGTCGCCTTTTTTCATCTCGACGGTCACGCCAGGGTAGTTCCCGACGTGTTGCCTTAGCCCCGAAAGAGCATTAAATAAGGTCGATTTCCCCGCGTTGGGGTTCCCGACCAAGGCAACAACAATTGGCAAAACAGGCATGGAACGATCGGGTTTGAGGGAGAGATATCTGCTGACAGGATTAACAAGATTAGTAGGATCAGAATGAATTAATTCTGTTTCCGATCCTGTTACATCCTGTAAATCCTGTCTAAATACCAACTGTGAAATCCGCTGACAGGATTAACAAGATTCGCAGGATTCAAAGAAAGATTTCATTCTGTTTCTTATCATGTTAAATCTTGTAAATCCTGTCTCAATCGAGTTAAACGACTCGCACTGTGATACCGGCGGCTTCGACTTTTCGTAGGCTGATGCGGCTATTCGCGATGCGGATCTCGATCGGGTCGCCGAGCGGCGCACGGCCCAGAAATTCGATGCGTTCGCCTTCGCAAAAACCGAGTTCGTAGAGACGCTGAACGAGGCCCGGTTCCCCGGCGATGGCCGTAATTTCGACGAATTGCCCCGGCAGAACTTGATCGAGTGTGAGCGACATCAGGAAACCGGCCCGTTCACGGGGCGGACGAGGATCTGCGTCGTTTCGCTGCCGCGCAGGCAGAGGCGACACGAGTTCAATTGCAGCAAACAGGGAATGCCAGGCTGCACGACGCAGAACCGCGAGCCTTCGCGCAGGCCCAATTCGGCCAGCCGATTCACGAAGCCTGGCTCGCCGGATACCTCGGCGATGTCGGCCCATTCACCCGCTCGCAATAGATCCAAAGGCAGGAGCATACGTCGTCCCGGCAAGTCTTATTGAGATTGCGTCTCATGAATTATTAGCGTTCGAAACCCAACTGTCAAGCACTTCTCTCTTGGCGATCGTGCAGGTAGTTCGCGAGTGCGTCTTTCCAGTGGCGTGGCGCGGGCAGCCCGAGCGCGGCAAGTTTGTCGGTATTCAGCACGCTGTACGGCGGTCGCTTCGCCGGTGTGGGGTAACCCGACGACGGAATCGGTGTCAAATCGACGCGGAGATTCGCAATGCGGAAAATCTCGGTCGCGAACTCGAACCACGTGCAATCGCCCGCGTTCACCGCGTGATACAGTCCGGTCGCATCCCGTTCGATCAGCCCCGTAATCATCACGGCCAAATCGCGAGTCGAAGTCGGTGTGCAACGCTGGTCGTCAACGACGCGCATGGGTTTGCCCTGGGATGCCACACGCAGCATCGTTTCAACGAAGTTCCCGCCCTTGCCGCCGGTGCCCCAGACGCCGTACAGGCCACACGTGCGAATCACGAGGTGCTTCGGTGCAATCGCGCGAACGAGGTACTCGCCGTTTAATTTGCTCAGGCCATAGATGCTCACCGGGCCGGGGGCATCGTCTTCGCGGTACGGCGTCTGGCGGCCATCTTCCAAACCGTAAACGTAGTCCGTGCTGACGTGAACGAGGTACGCATCGCGGCACGCCACTGCCAGTTCGCGCACCGCCCACGCATTGACCGCAAACGCCGCCGTCGGGTCCGCCTCCGCTTTATCGACGAGATTGTAAGCCGCACAATTCACCACAATGTCCGGCTTGGTACGCGCGATAAAAGCCGTGATGGCACCCGGTGCAGATAGATCCACATCGGCCCGCGTAACGGGAATCACCTCGCCCGGCAACAGCGGCACGAGATCCCGACCGAGTTGCCCCATCGCGCCGAGCACAACAATCTTCATGGTTTCCGCCCCAAATGATCTGCGAGCCAATTGCAGTTTTATATTACGTGCGGGAATCGATGAGGCTCGGTGCGAGCGTTCCATCCACACATCCCGTAAACTCTGGGAAAGGTTTTTGCAGAACTTCCCCCTCGGCGAACAATCTAGGGTGAAGGAGATGACGTGCGACAATCCCAGCTACCCTGCGTGGTGCGGCTCTTAATGGCCGAAGTCCCCGATGCGGACTTGCTGGAGCGCTATGTCCTGCAACGCGATGACGATGCGTTTGCGCAACTGGTGACGCGGTACAGTCGGCTTGTCTGGGGCCAGTGCCGGAACTTGCTGCCCAACGATGCCGATGCGGACGATGCCTTCCAGGCGACGTTTGTCACGTTGGCACGCTCGGTGAAGTCGATCCGCCCCGGTGCGCCGCTCGGCCCATGGTTGCACGGCGTGGCGTTCCGCGTGTGCAAGAACGCTCAACGCGCGAACACCCGCAGGGCGAAGCGCGAGAAAGCGAGTGCCCAGCCCGAAGCGAATCGGCCCGTTGCCGATTCGACGTGGGAGGCGGCATTCGCGGCGATGGCGGAGGAGGTGCAGAAACTCCCCGAATCGCAGCGATTAGCGTTCGTGCTGTGCTGCATTGAAGGCCGTGCGAGCACCGAAGTGGCGGCCAGTTTGGGCCAGAAGCTCGGCACCTTCTCCGCACGGCTGACGCGGGCCATACAAACGATGCTGGATCGCCTCGCGAAGCGGGGTTTCGGTGCGGGCGTCCTCGCGCTCGGCGGGGTCACCGGCAGTGTCGCGCTGGCACCGGCGGCACTGATCGCACGCACGCTGACGTTACTTACTCCCGGTGTCGCGGTTCCCAGTTCGGTTCTCACACTCACATATGGAGCGACAGGCATGATGATTCGATTCAAACTCCTCGCAGCCGGGGTGATGGTCGCCAGCGGTCTCGGCTTGAGCGTCGGCACAGGCTGGTACGCCTCGGCCACGGCACAGGTGCCGGTTGCCCAGCAAAAAATGATGCCGAAAGTCGAGACGATCGAGGAACTCAAAGCCAATCTGGAAAAGGCGAGAGCAGACTTGTTCAAAGCCGAGTCGGAAGCAAGAGTCAAAAGCGATCAAGCCGCCGCATACGTCGCGAAAGTTGCGGTGGTAATGGACAACGCCCGCAAGGAGCGGGAAGCTCAATTCGAGTACATTCCGCTACAGAAGGGCATCTCTCGCAAGGAGTTCGAAACGATACTTGCCGACCGCGAATCGAAGGGCTGGAACTTCATCGGCGAAGTCACGATCAACGACCATCTGATCACAAAGTCCATCAACCCCGTGTTCGAAGGTGGCGCGCAAGGTAAACCGATCGATATCAATGCCCCAACGCCAACTCTCGTCTTCCGCAAGCCAACTGCCGCAGTCGCCACTGTGAGTGTGGACCAACGTTATCGAACCTTGAATGCGGCGAGAGATGCCGTGAGGTCAGTAGAAGCCGTCGCACCGCCAACCCCGCCGGCTGCTCCGATGCCACGGAAGATTGCGATGGTGCCTACCGACCTTGATGCAACGAGCAGAACTCAAGGGAACAGCGCAAAGACCGAGGCAGAGTTTTTGGCTCGGATCGCGGCACTCGAGCAGGAAATTCTCGTGTTACGCAAAGGGATGCCAGCACCCAACGTCAGGGAAACGCAAGCCGCATTCACGTTCACCAAGAAAGACTTCGGCAACTGGGATGCACCCGAGCTCTTCGACCTAATCGGGAAGTTGATGGCCGATGACGTGAAGGGGAAGAAGTACGGAGACACGATGCAATTTGCGCTCTACGCAGACAAATTCCATGTAAGCGGGAATTCAGAGTATGTCGCCGCAGTCACCGCGTGGGTGAAGAAGCTGAAGAAGTAGTAGTCTCCCCTCGTACGTCCCTCGCTAGCGCGTCGGGCTAACGGGAATTGTTAGCCCGACGCGCTAGCGAGGGAGTCGTGGCGAGTCTTCGAGACGCGACGCAGAACGTTCATTCCGGGCGTACGAACCGTCGTGTTTCGAAGACTCACCACGACCCGCAATCGCAGAAGATTGAACGTCCCTCGCTAGCGCGTCGGGCTAACGGAAATTGTTAGCCCGACGCGCTAGCTTGCGCAGCGGGCTGGCAAGAACCGTGGATTTATTCGTTTAGCTTCGCCGCGGAGTCTTCGGAGCGAAGCGTGGACTCGATGTGTCGGATGCTGTCGCGAATGTTGTGAGAGTTCGCGCCCCGCTACGCGGCGAGGCTAAACGCCGATATCGTTCCACTCCCGTACGATGGCTTCGCGTTCGGCGAGGGTGTTTACCAGAAATGTGACGTGGCCGATCTTGCGGCGGGGGCGTGGGTCTTTGCCGTACCAGTGCAGTTTCGCGCGGGGCATTTTCAGGATGTCTGCGAACGGTGGGTGATCACCGATCAGGTTGAACATCACCGAGTGGCCGAGCAAATCGGTCGAGCCGAGCGGCAGCCCCGCGACGGCGCGCATGTGGTTCTCGAACTGGCTGGTGACGTTTCCTTCGATGGTCAGGTGGCCCGAGTTGTGAACCCGCGGGGCCATCTCGTTCGCGATCAATTTTCCGCCGACATCGAACCACTCGATGGCTAACACCCCGACGTAATTCAAAGCATCCAAAACGCGATGGGCGTACGTTTCGGCCTGGTTTTGCAGTTCCTTCGCGATGTTCTGTGCGGGTGCAACCGACTTGTGCAACATCCCGTCGCGGTGCTCGTTCTCCACGAGATTATAGATTTTCAATTCGCCGGTTTGGGAGCGTACCGCCAGGCTCGAGAGTTCGCGAACGAACGGCACGAAGCCTTCGAGGATCAGCGGGCGGCCGTTGAGCAACGTCCATGCGGCCTCGGCTTCGGCGGGCGTGCGGATGACAGCTTGGCCCTTGCCGTCGTAGCCGAAACGTCGCGTTTTCATCACGGCGGGTAAGCCGATCCGCTGAATTGCGGCATCGAAATCGGCACGGGTATCGACCGCAGCAAACGGCGGCGTCGGGATGTGTAGACTTTGGAAGAACGTCTTTTCGACGATGCGATCTTGCGAGACTTCGAGCGCCCACGGTGGCGGGTAAACGGGTACCCGTTCGGCGAGCCACCGGGCAGTTTCGATCGGCACATTCTCGAACTCGTACGTGATCGCGTCCGAGACTTGAGAGAGGGCGTAGAGCGCCTGAAGATCGTCGAATTCACCGCGAATGTGATTGCACAACGGGGCCGCACACGGGTTCGCGGCGGGGTCCAGTACGGTCGTTTGAATGCCGAGCGGGTGCGCGGCCCAGGCCATCATCTGGCCGAGTTGGCCGCCACCGAGGATGCCGATCTTCACGACGAAACCCTCGGGTCCGAACCATCGAGAACATCTTGCGTTTGTTGCTGTCGGAAGCGACGCAGGCGGTCGCGAATCGCGGGGTGTTTCGCACCGAGAATCGCGGCGGCGAGCAATGCCGCATTCTTCGCACCCGCCTTGCCGATGGCGAGTGTGCCGACGGGGATGCCGCCCGGCATTTGCACGATCGCCAGCAGCGAATCGAGGCCGCGGAGCATCGCCGATTCGACGGGCACGCCGAGTACGGGGAGGATCGTTTTCGACGCGCACATACCCGGCAAATGCGCCGCCCCACCCGCCCCCGCGATAATCACTTCGAGGCCGCGCGACTCCGCACCTTCGGCGTAATCGAACAGCTTATCCGGCGTGCGGTGCGCCGACACGACTTCGACTTCGTGCGGGATTTCTAGCGAAATCAGCATCGCTGCCGTGTGACGCATGGTGTCCCAGTCCGAACGGGAACCCATGATTAACCCGACGAGAACTTGTTCGGAAACTACTGAATCACTTGCCATTTTCGACCTTCCGCACCGAGGAGTTCATCGGCACCGCTCGGCCCTTGCGAACCGATCGGGTAGCTTTCGGGGATCGGCGCACTCGCGCTCGTCATTGCTGCAATCAGCGGGTCCATCAGTTCCCAGGCGCGTTCGATTTCGTCGCTACGCAGGAACAACGACGCATCGCCCTGAATCGCGTCGAGCAACATTCGCTCGTACGCCTCGGGGAGCGCCTTGTCGTCGTACGCTTGGCGATAGTTGAACGACAAGTCGCGCGGCTGTAAGTGCGTGCCTTCCACGTCGGGCACTTTCGTCTGGAAATTGAGTGTAATCCCCTCGTTCGGTTGCAGAACGAGCGTCATGCGATTGCACTGAAGCACCTCGCCGGGCGGCAACGGAAACATCATGTGCGCGGGGCAGCGGAACTGGATCATGATCTCGCTGTAGCGGCTCTTCATACCCTTCCCGGAGCGGATGTAGAACGGCACGTTCTTCCAGCGGCCGTTCTCGACCGTCAGCCGCACTGCCGCATACGTCGGCGTCTTCGAGTCCGGGTTGATCGCGTCGGCTTCGGCTTGCTTGCCTTCGTTCATGAGCTTGTCTTTGAGCGCAAGCAACTCCTCGCGATAGCCCGCATACTGGCCGACGGCAACGACCTTCGCGGCCGCTTCGATCGGCGAAACGGGAATGCTATCGAGAACCTTCATCTTCTCGTTGCGGAGGTTGTCAGCGTTGTAGCGGCTCGGGCTTTCCATCGCGACGAGCGTCATGACTTGCAGCAAGTGGCTCTGGATCATGTCGCGAATGACGCCGCTCGTGTCGTAATACGCGAGGCGGTCTTTGACGGTGACCGTTTCCGCAACGGTAATCTGCACGTGATCGATGTACTGGTAGTTCCAGAGCGGTTCGAACAGCGTGTTCGCGAACCGGAAGATCATGATGTTCTGGACGGTTTCCTTGC
>JANXNT010000139.1 GCA_025353985.1 Limnoglobus sp. | reverse complement strand
TCGCCCCGGATGGCAAGACGCTTTACGCCGGTTCGGCGTCGCCCGCCGCCGTCACCGGATGGGATCTCACGACCGGAAAGTCTACCTTTCGCCAAACGATCGGTGGTCCAGAGCTAACGAGCCTGTCGTTCTCCCCAAATGGGAAGTCGCTGCTCGTTGCCACCGGCAATCCCTACGGCAACGGCACCGCTGAGGGCTGTGTCGAAATCTGGCAAATGGAACCGAGCCAATTGAAAGAAAGAACAAACGAAAATCAACCTTAACCCAACACCATGCGGTACGCTTCTTCGTTGAAGCCGACGAGCATCGTCTTTCCGACGCGGGCGGTAGGTGCTTTCAAATTACCCGTTGGGCCGATGAGCAGCGCAAGGATTTCGTCGTCGGCGGGTCGATTCGCTTTCAAATCGAGCGTGACGATCTTTTTCCCGCGTGCGGCCACGATCGTTGCGATGCCCGCAAGTAACGTCAGCGCTTCGGGTGCGGCGATCTTTCGCTTCGTGGCATCCGCCGTTTCTGCGACTGTCGTGCCGTGCTGCTCAAGGAACCCCTGAGCGTTCTTGCACGTCGTTCAGCCTTTGCGATGGTAGAGCCAATCGATGTTTTGCGGCATGTCTCACCTTTCGTTTCAAATGGAAAATTCCTGCAACACCCGAACTGATAGCCGATTCCGCGAGTCGAATTCCAACCGGGGCCGCAACTCGGTTGCATTTGCGAAGCCGTGCGGCACGTTTACACGGGAAGCTTACCGCAATTGAGGTCGAACTGCGATGAATTGGCTACGGGGTCCGCTCGGGAATATTCGCATCGTGCTTATACTCATCGCGTGTCTCGGCATCGTGATCGGTTTGCAAGGCTGGCAGATTCACGAGCGATTCCAGTACATCAAGACCGGTTTTCATTCGACACAGGCGACCGTGGAATTGCTCGAATTCGAACAATCGTTGACTGCGATCAAAGGCGAGATGGTTTGGGTGTTCACGCCAAGTATCGTCTACCGATACGAGGTCGATGGCCGAGAGTTACGCGGCAAACGAATCGACTGCGAAAACAGCGATCTTTACGGCAAAGCGGCGATGCAAGAGTTCGAATCGCGATACAGCATCGACTCGCGGGAA
>JANXNT010000093.1 GCA_025353985.1 Limnoglobus sp. | reverse complement strand
GCGTGGTGGTCGACGCCATCGTTTGCTTGCTGAACGACCTCGACGTGCAAGTGCAACTCGAATCGAGCCAGTTGCTGATGAAAGCCAGCGATGAAGTCATCGGCGCGGCCAACGATGCCACCGAAGCGATGACGAAGCAGTTGAAGACGATGGAAAGCATCAAGGGGGCCGCCTCCCAACTCGAAATTCTAAACCTCGTCGCACAACAGGCACGCTACCGGGAAAACGCGATCCAGGCCGCGAAAGAAAAAGTGAAGGCGACCGGCGACGAAAAGCGAGCACGAGTCCTCGTGGCGAAGCACCGCTCGACGAGCAAGGTCAACGGCATCATCACCAAGATTCTCCGCGAACCGGGCGAGTACGTCCGTGCGGGCGATCCGATCATGGAAGTGCTTTCGACCGAAGATGTCCGCGTTGAAGGTACACTCGAATCGCAATTCGCAGACAAAGTCGTGCCCGGTATCAAGGTGCTGGTCGAACCGACGATGCCCGTTGGCCCCGACTTGAAATTCGGCCGAATCGATCACCGCCTCGAAGTGACTGGCGTCGCCGTCACGGGACACAAAGATCGGCCGATGATCGTTTCTTCTAGCCTCGATGGCACGACCGCCGTGTGGGATGCCTTCGCCCCAACGGGCAAGCCCCGCACGCAGGTTCGCCTGCCGCATCCTTCCGGCGTTCGCTCGGTCGCGGCCACGGGGGCAAAAGCCGCGAAGCAGACGATCGCGACGGGTTGCACCGATGGCAAACTCCGAGTCTGGGATGTCTCGAACCCGGACAAGATCTCCGATAAGCCGATGACTGGCTTCGACGATACGCACGTAGCGGGGATTTCCTCGGTGGCGTTCAGCCACGACGGCAAGTACATCGCCACGGCGGCGGGCCGCGAAGTCTTCCTGTGGGATGTCGCGACCGCGAAGAAACTGTACGCCTTCCCCGCAGACCACAAAGACGCGGTCACTTCGATCAGTTTCACGCCGCAAGCGACGCTCGTTACGGCGGCCCGCGACAAGTCGTTGCGAGTTTGGAAACTCGGCACGACGGGGGCCACGGTGGTGCGTACGGTCGATCACCGTAAGGGCAACGTCGATATCCTCGGCGTGTCGTCGGGCGGTGGCCGGGCGCTGTTCGACCAAGACGACGGCCGCATGGAAATCGTCAACCTCGCCGACGGTCAGGCGATTGGCGGGATGCAGAACTCCGGCCCCGCGGCGCGGTTCGCCGGCATGGCGATGTTCTCCCCCGACGATGCGTACGTTCTCACCGCAGGTGGCGATGGCGACATGAAGGGCGAACTGCAAGTGTGGTCGGCCCCGCAAGCGGGTGGCCGCGGCTCCGAACGCCGTCGGTTGGTCACGCCGTATCGTGCCACACCGACCTGTGCCGCATTCGGCCCCGATGGCAACAAGTGGTTCGTCGCTATCGGCACGCAGAGCGGTGGCGTGCAAGTCTGGACGGCAGCGACACTCGCCGAGCAATCGAAAGTGCGCTCCGGTCGCGTCACTTCGGTGATTCGCCTGGACCCGAAGACGGTCAAAATCCGCGTTGAAACCGATGCCGTCCCCGGCGAACTCATCGATCTGTTACAAGACAAAGCGACGGCGACGATCATCATTCGCCCCGGCGAAATGGCCGCACCGCCCGCTCCCGCACCCGGTAACGCCGCAATCGTACCCGCGCCATCGGGCGTCATCCCCGCAGGCGGGATCGTAGTCGGGCCGCCGATGTCTCTCGTCGTACCCGCAGTCGCCACCGTACCCGTCGGCCCCATCGTCATCCCGATGCCGCCATTGCTTCCGCTCTCGAAGATGTAGGGTGTTATAATTTAAGCGGAGTGACTGGATACGTTTTGTTATCCCGACGCGCAAGCGAGGGGAACCCACATGAAGGCACGACATCGCTTTCCGTAGCGATGTCGATGCATACTCGCTTCCGAGCCGA
>JANXNT010000077.1 GCA_025353985.1 Limnoglobus sp. | reverse complement strand
TCACTTTCAACACGGCGGCTTGCGTGAGGAAGCCACCGCGCGGGCAGTCTTTCGGCAACGCGACACGCCGCATCTGCGAGCCAATCACGCCGGGGATACCGTAGTGTTTCGCGAGTTTCTCGTTGACCATCACGAAGTCCGAACGCACGATGTGGCTTACATTCAAGTTCTTTTCGAGCAACTCGCGGAAGTACGCCCGCGTCTCGGCGACCATCGAATCTTGCAGGTACGGGCTGAACTCCGGGTACAGTTTGCGGTCGGGGTCGTTGCTTGCGATGTTGCGCAGTTTCAACCATTGGCCGAGGAAATCGTCGACGAACCGCTGCGATTTCGGGTCGCGCAACATCCGTTCGACTTCGGCGTGTAAGTTCGATTTGTCGTGCAATTTGCCCGCGTCGGCGAGTTGCATTAATCTCGCGTCGGGCTGCGAATTCCAGAAGAAATACGACAACCGACAGGCGAGCGCGTGGTCGTCGAGTTTGCCGACGGGTTCGACGAGATAGAGGAAATCGGGGCTGCAAAGTATGGCACGATACGCCCAGCGCATCGCCGTCTCGAAGCTATCGCCGAGTTTCAATCGCTCCGCAACCTTCGCCACATACGCCTTCCGCACATCGGCTTCGATGGGCCGACGGAACGCTTTCGGCAAGAACGCGGCGAGCAATTTGTCCGCGTCGGCGAGTGGATCTTGGCTCATCACGGTGAACAAACCACTGACGGCATCGGGGCGGTTCAGGCCCGCGCCGATCTGCCGAACGTGCTTGCGGACCGGCGGTTTTGCACCTTTGTACTCCGCGATCGGCAGTTCGCCGAACAGCACGCGGTGGCTTTTCGGCGGCCAAACTTCGTGGAGCGGACCTTCGATGTCGAGCCAATCGCAGGCGATGCCCGGCCCGGTGAACGCCATCGCGCGGCCCTTGCGGTTGTAGTTGGCCACGGGTGCCAGCGATGCGACGTTGTACCCGATCATCTCGTTGTGGTTCATCCACGTGACGAGTTCGTGCGTCTTCGATTGGATCGACGGCGCGTCGTAGTAGCCGAGTACATAGCTCGGATGCTGACCGCCGCGACCGTCTCCGGTAAGTTGCACGACCGAGAGCCGCGCCGCTTCGGTGCCCCGCGACGGCAACACTTTGCCCTTATCCCACTGGAAACTCCAGAGCGACGTTCGCACGCGGTACAGCCCCGGATAAATCGTCACGTGCTCGGCGAAGTACGGGCTGACCGATTCGTCTTCGTGGCGAAACAAGCCGACGCTGCTGGTAACGGGGAACGAATTCATCCGTTCGTGTGCGCCGTGGTCGAAGTGGGCTTGGTCGCCTGCGGGCGGAAAATCGGGGTCGGGCTTCTTGTCTTTTAACAGCACGCCATCGCCGTTGAGCACGATGCCCGCGACGAATCCGCCACGGTTCGCGAGCGAGATTCGCCGTGTCTGCACCTTCGGCGCATCGGGTCGCGTGGCAATCGCCAGATCGAGAATGTGGTCTGCCGCTTCGATGTACTTCACCAGATTTACGTGCGAAATATCGAGCGCATCGACGTTCTTGTCGAAGCCGTGCGCGATGCCATCGGATGGGAGATTCGCTTGCACGGCGATGCCCGGCATATCGAAAAGATCGCGGATCGTGTTCTCGTACTCGCCGCGAGTCAGGCGGCGGACAGCCGTGCGGCCTTCGCCCTCGAAGCGTTTCGTTTCCGCGACGATCAGCTTCTGCGAAAGGCTTTTCAGCACGTTCGCTTTCTCGGTTGCCTCCGGTCGTTCGCGCTTCTTCGGCGGCATCTCGCCTGATTCGATGCGGTCGTGCAGCTTCGCCCATCGCGTGAAATTATCCGCATTCGCGAGATCGAACGCGAACGTGGCGAGGTTCAGGTTGCCTTCTTTCACGTCGGCATTGTGACACTCCTGGCAATGTTTCGCCAGGAACGCGGGTAACTCCTGTTCGGCCGCGCCACTCATACCCACTGCCGAAATCCACACCGCGATGGCACAGATGCTCGACCTCATGCCAACTCCAATCCGGTCATGGTGCCCTTCGAACTGGAGAACGCTTTCGCTTCGATGCCGAGGCGATGGAGCATCGAAAGGTAGAGATTCGAGAGTGGGTAATTGTTCTGCGTGTCGAAGCCGAGGTGCTGGCCGTGCCTGAAGCCGCCACCCGCGATTAACACCGGCAGGTTAACGTTCGAGTGCGAGTTCGCGCTGCCCATCGGCGTGCCGTAAAGCACCATCGTGCGATCGAGTAACGTCTGGCCCTGTTCCTTGGTTTCCGAGAGCGCGTTCAGGAAGCCGTTGAGCACGTCGAACTGGCCTTCTTCCTTCGCACGCAGTTCGGCAATCGCCTCGGGCCGGTTGCCGTGGTGCGTGATGTTGTGGATGACGGTCGTATCGATGAACAGCGAAAGAATCCGCGTCGAATCGGTTTCGATTGCGAGTTTCATCACGTCGAACATCAGCTTCGTTTTTCGCACGAACTCGCGGTTGTCTTCGATGTCTTCGGGTGCGGTGGCCGTCACTTTGGGCTTCGGCTTGTACTCCCACTCTTCGGACGAATTCAGCCGCCGTTCCAGTTCGCGAACCGACGTGGCGTACTGATCCATCCGCTGCTGGTCGTCTTTCGAGAGCTTACGATTGAGCCGTTTCGATTGCTCTCCGACGAAGTCGAGCATACTGCGGCCCTGCCGAATCGCTTCGACGTTCGCGGCGATTTCTTCCTTTTTTCCTTGCAGAAACAACGTCTGGAAGACTTTCTTCGGGCTGCGCTCGGCGGGGATCGGCGCACCGCTGCGCGTGTAGCTAAGCGTCATCCCTTCGCTGCTCATGGCGAGCACGAGCGACGGGTAGCGCGTCTGGTTGCCGATGGTTTCGGCGGCAAGT
>JANXNT010000041.1 GCA_025353985.1 Limnoglobus sp. | reverse complement strand
CGACGTTCAGATCGGCAATTTGGCAATAACCGTGCGAGCAGATTGTGCCGTTCGTGAAACACGGAAATTGCAACGCCTCGACCTGGTCCAGATCGCGCCCCGCGCCGCTCGTGATCAGCCCCACCGCACCGAACGCCTGATACGTCGTACACATCACTTCGCCGAACGTGGCGGCCACGGCGGGGTCGTCGAGATCCTGGAAGACGATGACCTTCGGCCCGCTCAGTTCGCTCAAACTTCGCACTTGCTTTTCAAGGCCTGCGTAGACTTCGCCCCCGCGTGGCGGTGCGCCGGCACGGAATGTCGCGGTGACGGCGTAGCCGACCATCGGCGGCATCTTCGGGAATGCGGCCACTATGCGGGCATCCATGTAGCCGGACGTACGCGGAATCGCGTCGAAAAGCTCCAGTACGTTACAAATCGTTGGCGTGTGGTACTTCCGCAAGTTCGCCAATACGTCCGGCGTATGGGGTTGCCAGTTCATTGGTGGTCCTCGATCGGAATTTGCGAAAAGTAGATGGGTGCATCGGCAACGAACGACACGCGCTCGTTGCTAATCGGGTGCCGAAACGCGATACGGTGAGCGTGCAAATACAGTCTGCCTATCGACATACAGATCGGCCAACGGAGGTTTTGCAGTTGCAAGTGCGACGTCAGTTTTAGTAGCGATGTGCCATCGGACAGTCGCTGCAAAACTTCGAATTCCGTGCTCGCTTCCGGCTGACCGATGACTCGCACATGGTACTCGATTTCGATGAGTTCGAATTGTTTCGCGTAGGTCGAAGTTCGCGTGAAGACGATCAAGCCCGTTGCGTTTGCATCGAGATGATGCGCGGGCCGTGGCTTCTGCGGCGCGTACGCGGTTCGCACGATTTCCTGCAAAGTGTTCCGGCGAAAATATCCGTACGGCGACACCGGCAGTGGTGCGGGCTTGTCGAAAATGAGGATCGCATCGTCTTCGTACACGATGCGAATGGCGGCATTCACATCGGGTTCGAGCGGCAACGGGCGACGCTGATAATAGCGTTCGTCTGTTCGCACGATTCGCGTGGCCGTCACCGGTTCAAACGCGGCATCGAGGATCATGCCTCGCTCGCATTCGGCCTGCCACTCGTCCCGCAATGTCTCGTGTAACAACGTGCAAAGCAGATCGAGCACGGTATGATTTGCCAAGCCGGCGGGCACGTTGAGTGGCCGGTGGTTATCGCACGGAATGCTTCCGGGTAAAGGATTCGTCGCCGTGTGAATCGCTACCTGGTGTGCCGAACGCGAGTCTTCGCGTCGTTCTTCGCTCGTGCGAAAACAGTACGGGCACGATACGCCTTCGACGAAGCGCGGGTCGTGGCTCTCGGCTTCTTCGAGCGGCATCAGGCACGCGAAACATTGCAACTTCGTCGACGGTTCAAGGTTCGGTTCGAGGCCGACTCGCTTGTCGAAAACGAAGCAATCGCCGGTGTAATGCGCATCGCCGCACTCCTCGAAATACTTCAGGATGCCGCCATCGAGTTGGTACACCTGCTCGAAGCCTTCACGCTGCATGAACGGCCCCGCCTTCTCGCAGCGGATGCCCCCCGTGCAGAACATAACAATCGGCTGTCGCTTCAGTTCGTCGGGTAACTTCTGCACCGCAGCGGGGAATTCGCGAAAATGCTCGATACCGATGGCAAGGGCGTTCGCGAAGCTGCCGAGCTTTACCTCGAAGTCGTTTCGAGTGTCGAGCAGCGTGATCGGGCGGCCTTCATCGAGCCACGCTTTGAGTTCGCGTGGCGACAGTTTCGGCGTCGGGTTGTTCGCGGGGTCGATCCCGTCGATGCCGAACGCGATGATTTCTTTCTTGATCTTCACGAGCATTCGCGTGAACGGTTGGCCGTCGCTCAGGCTGAATTTCGGCGACAGTCGTTCGAGGCCCGGCACCGCACGCAACACAGCAAGTAGTGCCTTGATCGATTCGGCAGAACCTGCGACGAAGAGGTTCACGCCTTCCTGGCTCAGGAGAATCGTGCCACGGAGTTGCGCATCTTGGCACAACGCAAACAGGCGTTCACGGAGCGGTTGCAATTCCGTTAGCGCGGCGAACTGATACACCGAGATATTCGTTACCGATGCCATAGTCGACCGCAGGAGTTCGGAAAGCGATCATCTTATGAGTGCGGCCGTGTGGTGGTTTTGCCTACAATCTCAAAGTCGTCGGGTCGCTGCGAACCATCTGGTCTCGTATCGTGTCTGATTCCGCACCGAACGCCCACTATTCACCGCGATTGAAACCGAATGGACTTGCACACGCTCGAACTGCTCCAGTTCGATAAAATTTTAGCCCTCGTTGCCGGTTATACGG
>JANXNT010001328.1 GCA_025353985.1 Limnoglobus sp. | reverse complement strand
CCGAACGGCACATGGAATGTGCCTGCTACATTCGTCGATACAGCTTCCGTAAACCGAGCACTTTTAACACCGTACACAGCAAGATCGAGAGATCTCGCATCGGGCTGGCGTGGCGAATGTAGTAGCGATCGTAGGCGAGTTTGAGCCGGACGCACTCGATCGTTTCATCGGGTGACAGATGGATTTGGGCGTACCCCGTGATGCCGGGCTTCACTTCGAGGCGACGGTCGTAGCCGTGGATTTCCTTGCGCAAGTTGGCCGCAATTTCGGGTCGTTCGGGGCGTGGACCGACGAGCGACATTTCGCCCTTCAGCACGTTCCACAGTTGCGGAAGTTCGTCGATGTGCAACGCACGCATGATGGCACCGAGCCGCGTGATGCGCGTGTCGCCGGGCTTCGACCATTGCGGTTTGCCGTCCTTTTCCGCATCGATGCGCATCGTGCGAATCTTGTAGATCGTGAACGGCTTGCCAAACTGTCCCATGCGTATTTGCGAGTACATTCCGGGGCCGCGGGACGTCATTCGTGTCAGCCACATCGCGAGCCACATGACGGGCAAACATGGCACCATTAAAATGATGGCGGCAGTAAAGTCGAACGCCGTCTTCCAACGCTCGCCTGCAATCGCGCTCTTCGAGTTTGGTACTGTCTCGATGGTAACCGCCTTGACCACAACCGTGGCAGGGGTGACTCGATTTCCCGTTGTCGTTAAGTTCATCATGGAAGGTATCCTACCTAGGGGTTCATCAGGGTGTCGTGGTCGTCGGTGCGTTCGCGAATGCCTGTGCATATTGCGCGAACGCATCTCGCACGAATTGCCGAGTCGGTTCCGCGTCTTCGATGCGGTCGCCAGTCGGCGATTCCGCCAACGCGGTCACGATGTACAACTTGTACAGTTCGCTCGCTTTCATGTACTGGAACCGGGCAAAGTCCGGGGCATCCCACGTGCCATCGGCCGTCCACGCCCAACGCACGCGCAGCCGTTCGACTTCGGTGGCCTTGCGCTTCTCGAAATCGGCGACGAAGAACATCGCCGTCTTCCCATCGGGCATCGTGACCTTCTCCCGTTTCGGGCCGAAGGTCATTTTGTAACCGGTCCCAGTGTAGCAAACGTCCGGCGTGTGCGTCGAGACCGCACCGGGCACACCCGATATGACGGAGATCATTGCCGAAACGTTCTGCGAAGCGGAAAAATATCTTCGCGATGTCGCAATGCTTCGCTCTTTCAGCGGGACATCGTGCGGCACATCGGTCACTTCGGCATCGGCGAATTTCAACGCCACCGCGTGCATTCGCTCGGTGCGTTCCACATTCGGAGCGAACACCGACCATCGCTGCGTGATCGCGCCGTGAACGGCCGCACCCGCCAACACGAAGCCAAACGCAAGCCAAATCGGCAATGATCGTTTCAAAATAGTCATCCTCTCCGTCGCTCAGAGTGAAACAAAATCTTCTCAAAAACAAACCGAATATTCACCACAGAGTGCGCTAAAGATCGATCTTTGCGTTCTCTGCGCCCTCGGCGGTTAAAAATTCTTTTCCGTCCTTAACACAAGGCTTCCTGGGGGGTCGCGCCGAGATACACGATCCCGGAGAACGGGATTTCCATCGTGGCGATTCGCTCGCTGGCTTTCTTCACCATCGGCAAGCGGGTTTCGCGGTTGAGCGTACACAGCAACACGACATCGCAACGCCGCGACACTTCCACCGCTTCTGCTGCCGTCAGCAAGGAGTGCCCGTGCAAAATCACGCAGTCGAACGGTTCCTTCAGCCGGTTGAGCAACGCTTCGAGCCGCCCACCACACGCCGCCATCCGTGCCGCTTCGGACCATTGCCCCGCGGAAACGAAGTGCAAGCCGCTCGGCAGTGCGTGAATCGTACTGCGGAAATCGGCCTCGCCACGAAGGAGTTCGCACACCCCGACGCCGTTGGGCACGTTTGCCAGTGTGTGCATCGTCGGTTTGCGCAAATCGAAATCGACGAGCAATGTTTTGAAGCCGCCCTGTGCCAGGCTGTTTGCCAGGTGGAACGCGGTGAACGCCTTGCCTTCATCGCCAATCGGGCTGGTCACCGATACGACGGTCGCGCCACGCGATAGCCATGTTTGCGTGACGTACGCCCGGAGTTTATCGATGGCTTCGAGCATATCGGTCCGCTTCGCCGAATCGCGGTTTGCATCGGGTTGCCACGGAATCACGCCGACAACGGGCATCGGTGCGGTGCTGCGAAAGTCGGCGACGCCGCAGAGTTTCTGCACTTTCGTCTCGTAGGCAATCGCACCGAACGCGATGAGCGCGAAGCCGAACATCCCCGCGAACGCACTGCCGAGGATCTGCTTGCGCGTGTCGCGCTGCATCGGCGTCGACGCCGTTTGCAAGACACTCACGCGCTTCGGCGAACTGATGTCCAACCGCAACGTGGCGGCGTGGCCGGCGATTGAACGGAAGATATTATCTTCGGCTTCGACCAAGCTCGCATCGGTGTTAATCAGCGGCTTTTTCTCGTCTTCGTGCCGCTTCTCTTCGGCTTTCACTTGCGTCAGCGTGACGGGGTCGGGTGGCAGTTTTGCCATCTCTTGTTCGGCTTCGATGAGCCGCTTTTGATCTTTCGCGAAACGTGTTTCGAGTTCGCCCAACTTCCGCGTAGCATCTTCGTACTGCCCGCCGAAGTCGCCCGCTTTCCCCTGCCGTTTCGCGAGTTCCTTCTCGTAGGCTTTCTTGATTCGCGTCTGCTTCAGTTGCTCGGCGACTTTGTCGGCTTCCGCGAGCGATGCGAGAATCGTCGGCGCGTCGGGGTTCTGATACGTGGCACGATCCTTGTTGTACTTTCGGCGAAACGCGCCTTCGCGCGTCGCCAGGAATACGACCTCCGGGTCGCGGTCGACTTCGTCGAGGATTTCCTTCGATGGCGTACCCGTCGTCAGCGATTGCATCTGTTTTTCGAGTGCTTCGACTCGCGATTTTTGCGATGCAATCGATAGCGGCATGTCGTGCGCTTGTTCGCGGAGCAACATCACGCGCTTCACTAACTCGCCGACAAACAGCTTGCGAATCGACTCGGGCAAAGCCGCTGGCGCAATCGCCAGCGCCGGTTGCCCGAGCGCCGGGAACGGTCGCGGTTCGGCGGGTATCACCGCAGCCACGGGCAGTAGCGCATCGAGCGCCTTGCCCGATTTCTGGTTCAATGTGCCCTGCAATTTCAGCAGTGTCGTCTCGACCACCAGTAGGAAATCTTGTCGTTCCTTGATCTCCTTTTCGATGACTTCTTCCATGTACGCCAGTTGCACCGCGTTGACGATTTTGCGAATATCCTCCGCGTTGTGGCCCTTCATCGTCAGCCGAATGATTTCCGAACCTTCCTGGAACGACACGACCAATTCATCGTCGAGAAACTGAAACGGGTTCTTCTGTTCCTTGATCGTCGCGAGGTCGCTGATCCGCGAGCCATCGACGATCGTGCTTAACGCTTTGTTGAGCACGAATTCGTTCTTGATGAGCTGCGAGTTCGTCTTGAGGTACGTGGTAAAGTCGGTGCGCGATCGTTGCGGATCCTTCGAGTTCGACACGCTGAACGGCGACGATGCGACGCGAAGCAGTGCATACGATTCGAACTTCGACGGCAAAACCGTCCACGCCAAATACGCCATCGGCGCGGCAATTAGAGCCCCGCAAAACAGCACCATCAGCCAGTACAGACGAAGCCACACGAGGATGCGGTAACCGTTGCCGCCATCGCTATCGATCTTCGGCGACACACGCACCGCCGCACGCGGTGTTGCCGTGTTGCGAGAAGCGCCGGTACCGGGCGCGATTGCCAAATTCGTAGTGTTCATCGTTGGGTTCCTTCCCATTTCCGCACGCCGAATCATTCGGCGCGAATCACCAGCCGCTTCAGCACCCACAGTTCCAAACCGAGTAACGCCAACCCGACCGGCATCATCAACCAGCCGAAGAAATCGTGCAGAAAGTGCGTCGTTTCCTTGTCTTGGAACATCGTGAGCCCGATACCCGTGGCCACGATCCGTAGCACGTTCGCCAATAGCGAAATGGGGATGATCCCGAGCAAGACCATGAGTTTCTCGAACGTCGTTCGCCCCGCCATCAGCACCGCCCCGAACGAGAATGCGGCAAACGTCATGAGCATTTTGAGGCCGCTACATGCATCGACCACACCGAGCCGGATTTCGTCGATCAAGATGAGATTTCCTTCGGCAATCGCGGGTAGCCCGCAGGTTTGAAGCAGGAAAGTACTCGCCCATGTCGCCGCCGTTTTCAGCGGCCCGCCGACGTTGCGTTCGAGTTCGTATGGCAAAGGGATCATGAAAATGAGGAACAGAATCGCAGGCCCCGTCAGCGCGAACCAGCGTCGCCCGCCGAGTACCAGCACAGCACCCGCTGCGGCAATCAGCATCGAGATGGCATCGAGTTGGTGAAAGAGTATGCCGCCCGCCAGCGTGCGCATTAGCAGTGCGACAATCAGCACCACGCTGCCGACGATCGGCATCGGCGTCGCGATTGTGGCACGCAATGCATCGCGATTGCGGTAGAGCAAGAACGCCGAGAACACTGGCACGAGGAATCCGTGCGAGTATTGTGGGTCGCCGACCCACTTCTCGTACATGAATGACAGCGTCGGCCAGTACGCCCAAGCGAGAGCGACGGCCAACGCGACGAACGATCGAAAGTATCCGAGTGATTGCAACATCGCCCGATTGTGAACGGAAACCAACCGAGCGTGCAATACCAATCGCTACTCGGCTTTCGCGACGACAATTGTGTGTTTCACGGGCTTGAGCGTCGCACGAACGGCGTCGTAACGTTTCGCGTCGTTCATCCAGAGGCGGTCGCGGACGGTTTCGAGTGCTTTCGCAATCTCCGGATCGCCTTGGGTCATCGCCAGAATGCCACGATGCTGCGTGATGACGCTTTTGATCATAAACGTCTGGAAATTCTGCCGATCCGCAACGGCGGCATCGACCTTCTGGAACGCGGCCGACAACGGGTGATTCGCAAACGCCGCCGCCAGATTCACGCCCTTCTGAAGTTCCGCCTTCGTGAAGATCTTCGTTTCCTTGCCCCACGTGACGCTCAGTTTTTCAGACTTCGCACTCGAAACGACCAACATGAACCGGTTGAATTCCTCGTTGAACGGCGCGAACGCGGTGATGCTCCGCGTGCCGTTGGGGTCTTTGTCGTCACCGCTGAATGCGAACGGGAATCGCGTGCTTTCGATTTCGATCGTGCCATCCTTTTCGGACAGAACTTTGTGCCCGCCCGCCCCTTTGGCATCGGAACCCATATCGAGGTGAACGCTACCGAGGTCGCCATCGAGTTGCAGCATTCTCAAGAACGCGAGCGCCATCAGTAGCTGCCCGTTCGAAGCGGGGATGACCCAAGTCCAACCCCCTCCCCTAACCCTAACCCCCGCCCTGACTCAATCCCGTTACCGTTTCCGACTCCTAATCCTCCCCCTCAGACTGATAAAAGTCCTCAGCCTGATCCGTCCCCGACCCCTAACCCTAACCCCC
>JANXNT010000002.1 GCA_025353985.1 Limnoglobus sp. | reverse complement strand
CCTCATTTCCATCGTCGGCTCACGACGGACTTTCTCGGATGAACCGTTTTCGTATAGGTAGAACATTGCGATGTGCCTGTCGTGGGAGAGCAGACAAAGTATGGAAGTCCTGATTTCCGCCGAACGAATCCGCGAGCGTGTCGATGCGATGGGCGCGGAGATTGCCGCCGACTACGTGGGCCGTCCGCTGGTCGTGGTCGGCGTGCTGACGGGCTGCCTCGTGTTTCTGGCGGACTTGATCCGACGTTTGAACCACCCCACGCAAATCGCTCTCATTCAAGCCTCCAGCTATCGCGGCACGGCGACGACACCCGGTGAATTGATCGTCAAAGGCGAGATGCTTCCGGACTTGCACGGTCGCCATTTACTCATTCTCGACGATATTCTCGATACGGGGCAAACGATTACCAAACTGGTCGAATATCTTTCCACACGCGGGGCGGCATCGGTGCGAACGTGCGTGTTGCTGCAAAAGATCGGTCGCCAGCAAGTCGAATTCCAAGCCGATTACGTCGGTTTCGCGATCCCCGACAAGTTCGTCGTCGGCTACGGCCTCGACTTCAACGACGAATTCCGCCACCTGCCGTTTATCGCCGTTCTCCCCGATTCGGCCTCCTGATGCAGACGATCCTCCACATCGTTTCGGACTTGGGGCCGACCGGCGCAAACCGGCAACTGTCGCTCATCGCGCCCGCGTTGGTCGAACGCGGCTTCACTTTCCGCATCGTCAACCTGGGAACATCGGGGCCATTTGAAGCCGAACTGCGTTTATCGGGCGTAAGCGTGGAGAACGTGCCACTGCGGCTGCCGTTCGCGATTGCAGATATCGATAAGTTGCGACGAATCGTACACGCCAACCGGCCCGATCTCGTTCATATCTGGGGTGATCGTGCGGCGCTCTGGATGAAGTTCATCCGGTTGCCGGGTATTCGTTGGTCGCCGATGCCACCCGTTGTTGCGAACGCGTTTCCCGGCATTCCGCCTGCTGTCGATACGCGGCCAGTGACTGCGGTCGATCGCCAGACGATCGGCGTTCCCGCGAATGCGCGGTTGATTGTTGCGGCGGGTGGGTTCGATACCAACGCCGAGATGAAGTCGATCATCTGGGCGTTCGACGTGCTGAAACACACATCGCCCGACTGGTTGTTGTACCTCATCGGCGACGGTCCGTTACGCGAGCATTTACAGCGTTTTAATCAGAATCTCGCGTTCGACGATAACCGCGTTCGCTTCGCCGGTAGCAAGCACAATGTGCGTGAAATCCTGTCGACGGCGGACTGCGTGTGGCTAACGCAAAAACGGGGTGGCACGAACTTCGCTTTAGAATCGATGGCTGCCGGGGTATCCGTTGTTGCCGCACGGAACGACGAACTTGCGTCGATTATTGATGACGGAAAAACCGGTTACTTGACAACGATGGGCGTGCCTGCGGAGATGGCCGCACGCACGAAGAAGCTGTTCGACGATGCCGTATTACGCAAAAATATCGGCGAAAACGCACGAAATGCTGCGATTGAGCAGCATGCGGTCGCAGACATCGCCGATTTGTGGGCACGAAAGTATTCCGACATAATGCGATGATTGTCGCGTTCGCCTCTTTTCATCGGCTTCGCCGTCGTTGACAATGTCAGCGATCTTGTTCATTCCCGACTCTGAGGGTCCGGTTCATGCTCCGGAACGTGATCACGATCATACTTGCGGGCGGGAAGGGCACACGCCTCGAACCGTTGACCCGCGACCGTGCGAAACCGGCCGTACCATTCGGCGGGTTGTATCGCATTATCGACTTCACGTTGTCCAATTGCGTCAACAGCGGGTTGCGCCGCGTCCGCGTGCTCACGCAGTTTAAGTCGCACAGTCTGAATCGGCATATCCGCGGCGGCTGGGGCTTCCTGGCACAGGAAACGGGCGAGTCGATCGACGTGCTTCCCCCGCAACAGCGGATCGACGAAAATTGGTACAAAGGCACCGCCGACGCGATTTACCAGAACATTTACAGCCTGGAACGCGACCGTTCGACCGAGACGATGATCCTGGCGGGCGACCACATTTACAAGATGGACTATGGCAACATGGTCCGGTTCCATCGCGAGAGAAACGCCGATGTCACCGTCGGTTGCATCCCGGTAAAACTCTCGGAAACGCGGCAATTCGGGATACTGCAAACGGGGCTGGCGGACCGCGTCGTGGCGTTCAGCGAGAAGCCTGCAAGCGCGGAGCCGATGCCCGATGTCCCCGATTGTGCACTCGGTTCGATGGGCATTTACATCTTCAACACGAGGTTGTTATTCGAGCGGCTCTGTGCCGATGCGACTCGCGACGATAGCGATCACGACTTTGGCAAGAACATCATCCCCGATATGCTTCGCGATGGTTGCGGCGTGTACGGATATCGTTTTCGCGACGAAAACCGCAAATCGACGCCGTACTGGCGCGATGTCGGCACACTCGATGCCTATTACCAGGCGAACATGGACCTCGTTGATGTCGATCCGGTGCTGAACCTTTACGACAGTTCGTGGCCGGTGCGGACGTACCAACCGCAATCGCCGCCGCCGAAGTTCGTGTTCGGCGAACAGGGGCAGATCGGCCATGCCAGGCGTGGCGAGGCGATCGATAGTATGGTCTGCGGCGGTTGCGTCATCTCCGGTGGCCACGTTCGCCGCAGTGTGTTGTCGCCGCATGTGCGGG
>JANXNT010001419.1 GCA_025353985.1 Limnoglobus sp. | reverse complement strand
GCGGCTCGTGACTTGCACGACTTTACCGCCGATGTTGCCGCGCAGCCCCTCGCCAGGTCGTTCGCTGACCTCGCTCGCTTCGGCGAGTTTCAGCCCCGCCTCACTCGCCGCAGTAATCGTTGCCGCCGCAGCGGGTGCCGCGAATATCGTTCCAGACTCGCCACCGCAGCCAGCACTTCGTCTTTGCGGAAACCCTTACCGGGAAGCACTTCCGTGAGTTTCGGATGCCCGTAGGTGAGTGTTCCCGTTTTGTCGAAGATGGCGGTTTTGCACGTGTCGATCTTTTCCAGAACGGCCGGATCTTTGATGATGATGCCTCGCCGTGCCGCGAGCGAAACCGAGCCAATGATCGCGACGGGAATGCCGATGAGCAGCGGGCACGGCGTGGCCACAACCAACACGCCGAGGAAGCGAAGCGCATCGCCACTGGCGGCCCACGCAATCAGCGCGATCGCCACCGCGACCGGTGTATAAATCGCGCCGAGCTGATCGCCGAGACGCCGTAGCGCCGGCCGACGTTGCTCCGAGTCGCGCATCACTTGCATGATCTTGGCGTACCGCGAATCGACCGCCGTTTTCTCCGTACGAATCGTCAGCGCGCCATCGCCGTTGATCGCACCCGACATCACCGTGGAACCGACTGCCTTCGACAAAACGTACGGCTCGCCGGTGAGGTACGATTCGTCCATCGTGCTGTGTCCCTCGATCACGACCGCATCGACGGGGCACGTTTCATGCGGGAAAACAACGAGCGAATCGCCGACCGCGACGTCCTCCAGAGGTATGTCGCTGACTGTGCCGCCCTGCTTGCGGTGCGCTGTTGAAGGCATCCGCTTCGCCAGTGCTTGCAATGCCGAAGACGCCCGGCGCACCGCGTAATTTTCGAGTGCCTGCCCACCCGATAGCATGAGCACGACGAGCGTACCGGCGAGGTGTTCTTGGAGCAGCACCGCCGTAACGATGGAAATGCCCGCGAGTAAATCCGAACTGAAATCGAAGCGAACTAGCCGCACGAACAGTCCCGCAACGAGCGGAATGCCACCGACGACGAGCGCGACGAGTAGAGGAATCGTCGGCCACGGAACCCCGAAGAATGTGCCTTCGTACGCGAACGCAAATCGCAACAACAAATGGAGCGCGATCGCCACGATCGCAATCGCGGCGATAACGAGTTCTTGCGAAACGAGCGGCTGACTGTGGGGTGCTGGTCGGTCCATGCTGGCTTTCGTACGTGATATGCAAACTGACAACGACGATCTTACGCGATATCCTCAATATCCAGCGAAATAATTTGTGACAGCACTGCTGTCGTGAATAGTTGGTGAACGCTCGGTAGAATGAGCTTGCGCTGAGTTCTTTAGTTCCTGCGAGGTTCCGCACCATGCGACTTTCGATGTTACTCGGCTGCCTGGCGTTAGCGTTCTATCCGGCACTCGCGCCCGCACAAGATGCCGCGAAGGCGTTGAAACTCCGCTGGTATGGCCAGTCGTATTTTCAACTGGAAACGCTCGCCGGGAAGAAGATCGTCTTCGATCCGCACGCGATTCCGGAGTTTGGCAGGCCGATCGTTTCTGCCGATATCATCCTCTGTTCGCACTTGCACAACGACCACGCTCAACCCGAGTTGGTCGAAGGTTACAAGGCTGCCCGCACGCTGTTTGGACTCAAGGAAATCAAAGGCCGCACGCCAGACTGGGTGCGAATCGACGAGAAAATCGGCGCGGTCGCGATCCGCACCGTCGGCACGTATCACGATGCCGAGAACGGAATGGCTAAAGGTAAGAACGCGATCTTCATCGTGCAAGTCGATGGCCTGACCTTCTGCCACCTCGGCGATTTGGGCCACGAATTGAGCGAAGATCAAGTGAAAGCGGTCGGCAAAATCGACGTGCTGATGATTCCGGTTGGCGGCACCTACACGATCAACGGCGATCAAGCGAAGAAGGTCGTCGCCGCACTGAAACCCCGTTTGTACATCGTGCCGATGCACTACGGAGTCCCCGGCTACGACGACCTCAACGGCCCTGAAGAGTTCCTTGATGGCTTGAAGGCCGTCAAACGCACCCCGCTCAGCAACGAGCTAGCCATTTTGCCCGATGCCAAAGCCGACGAACCAACGGTGGTATTACCGAGTTGGAAATCGCCTGGACTCGGGCAACCGAAGAAGTAAATTCAAAGGATTCGAAATGGACTCGTTTCTGGCCATTCTGCAAAAATACGCCGCATTCGATGGACGCGCCCGACGCAAAGAATACTGGATGTTCATGCTGTTCATAATTATCATGAGCATTGTCGGTATTGCGATCGATTCCGTTGCGAAATTGCCTGAATTGATCGAAGGTTACGGTGCCGTATTCACAATCTTCAATTTAGTAGTCGCGTTGCCAGTTTGCGCAATTTCCACTCGTAGACTTCACGACACGAACCGTAGCGAATCCGTGTTACTCGTTATCTTCATTCCGATTATTGGATTCATCATTTACATAATATTGATGGCGCGAGCCGGCGATCCATCCGCTAATAAATACGGACCGGACCCCAAATTGGTTTAACTCACGTTAGCGAGGTATGTTATTGTTTTTGCGGTGGCGTGTAAATCCAATGGGTTTCCCTCGTTGGCGCGTTTTGAAGGTGCGCTATATTTAGGAGTTCCAACATTTCTCACTTAAAATACAGGCGATTCGCATCTCGGAGGATTTGGTAGGGGCACCCGTATTGGGTGCCTGGGATGAACCGGCACCCACTACGGGTGCTCCTACATTCGAAGTGCGCAACTTCAAAAACTGTCGCGCTGGCGAGTCGGGATACAAAGTGAATCGGGTGCGGCATAATACTTGCAGCGTTCTCGATCGTGGCTTTGTCGCGAAGAGACGCACTCTTCGGGAAATCCCACGATTGACCACATAAACGAGGTGATCCGCCATGTTCGAGTTGTTGCGAAGCCAATCTAAAAGCGCGAGCGG
>JANXNT010001318.1 GCA_025353985.1 Limnoglobus sp. | reverse complement strand
CAGCGAAGGCGGCGATCGACATCGCGAGCGGCTTGGTCAAAGCGTCGCCGACGAACTTGGACTACGCGAACGACCTCGTTTACTACACGATCGAGTTGGCCACGATCCAACTCGCCAAGCAAGACGCGAAGGCCGCGAGCGCGACGTTGGCCCCCGTTTACGACCTCATCTTGGCATCCGCGAAAACCCACCCGAACGATCGCGATTCGTTCATCAACGTGCGCACCTTCGTACGGCTGCAAGCGAGTTTGCTTGCGGATCGCGGGCAGTACGATCAATTCGACCGTGCCGCGAAAGCATTGGAAGCTCTGCCGTTACCCGTCAACGACATGCGATTTGCGATCGCTTGCTTGTATGGTCGCGGTGCGATTCTCGCGAGTTACGACCCGAACCTTGATGGCGAACGTCAGCAAGTTTTGGCGAGCGAACTGAGCGAAAGTGCATTAGACAAAATCCGCGACGCTATTACCAACGGCTTCACGCGCCGCGACCTGCTCGAAGCCGAGCAAGACCTATCGAAAGTCCGCGACCGCCTCGATTACACGACCGTCGCCAACGCCATCCGCGAGACGCTTCCAACGCCACGCGAACGCGGAAAGTAGTTTTTAGTTAAGAGTTGAGCGTTGTCAGTTTAGACGGCTTCGTGGTGGTGTCGGACGATTTCGCCATCGACGAGGTAAATGACATCTTCGGCGATGTTCGTGGCGTGATCGGCGATCCGTTCGACGTGCCGCACTGCGGAGAATAGCGAGAGTGCCGCATCGATTTTATCGGGCGACGTTTTCATCTCGGCGATCAGTTCGTGAATGATCGCCGCGTTGTGCGCATCGACTTCGTCGTCGAGGCGAATCACCGTGCGGGCCACCGCCACGTTCGAATGCACGAAGGCGTCGAGGCTGCGGCGGACCATGTCGATGGTTCGCTCTGTCATCGGCTTCAAGCGACTCGGAATATTCGCGAACGGCGGGTGCGACAACGTGAGGGCGCGCTCGGCAATCCCGGATGCCAAATCGCCCATTCGTTCGAGGTCGGTCGAAATCAGTAGAACCGCACTGATTCGCCGCAAATCGACTGCTACTGGTTGGTGCAGTGCGAGGATTTTCAGGCACTCTTCGAGCACTTCATTTTCGAGTTGATCGATCAGGTTATCACCTTCGATCACCCGGTCCGCCATTTCGATATTGCGGTCTTGTAGTGCCTGCGCGGCCTGAAACACCGCTTCTTCCACTAGCCCCGCCATCTTCAAAACGAGCTTCTGCAACCGTTCGAGATCGCGTTCCATATGTTTGGACATTCATTCTTCCCGCTTGTGCATTCGACGATTCACCAACTCATACTACGCATCCCCGGTCTGTGAAACCTTAACCGCCCATGACTTTCGCTAACACTTCCTCGCCGGTCATGCGGAAGGCGGCTTTGTGCGGGCAGGCTCGCACGCAGAATGGGTCGGTGTCGTCGGGCACCAAGTCATTGCATTTGTCGCAGTTGATCGCCTTCGTTGGCAGTGTGTACAGCGTCTGCGTCGTTTGCTTCGGCGGTAATTGGATCGAGCCGTACGGGCAGTTGCGTTCGCACAAACCGCACTGGATGCAGTGGTTCTCGATCTTGATTTGCAGCGAAGTACCCGAGCGGTGGATCGCGTCAACGGGGCAACCGTCCATGCAGTACGGCTTGTTGCACGACCGGCACGATGCAGCCACGAGGTAGTCGCCGAAGCGATTGCCTTCGCGGAGTAGCCGCGAGTAACCGTCGCCGTGAGCGTCGGCACACGCCTTCGTGCATTCGTCGCAGCGCGTGCAACTCTTGAGGTCGAGCATCATCAAGAAGCGGCCCTGATACAGCCCTTGGTTCAGGAAATCGCCGAGGATGTCGCTTTCAATCGGCTTGGGGGCACGGTTCCGTGTGAGGTGCCGCGTCCGGGCTTCTTGCAATTTCCGTTCGACGCTCGGGAACAAATTCCGCATCTCGTTGAACAGGCTTTTCGGTATGCGAATCGCCTCGACGGTATCGAGTGCGGTCACGGTGGCGGTGCGGCGGCCGTCCTCTTCGAGCATCGCGATTTCGCCGAAATACTCATCTTCGGTCTGCCGGTTCAACACGACTTCGCGGCCATCAATGTCTTGCGTAATCTTCACCGAACCGAGGCGGATGATGTAAAAGTCTTGGGCTTTCTCGCCTTGGCCGACGAGTCGCTCGCCGGGTTGCGTGCGCCGTAATGTGGCACGGTCTTTGCCGGCTGGGGCATCGACGAGTAACCGCGTCAGCGCTTCGCGGTCTTCGCGTTCGACGAGGTCTTGGAACAGCGTCGGAGGTTCGTTTTCCTTCGCACGCCGTTGCAGGCACGAGCGAATGGCGTTGCGCGTGTAGATGAGGTTCAGCACATCGCGTGCGGACTCGGAACGCTGCACCATATCGAGGACGTTCCGCGTCACTTCGTAGACGACGGCGGTATCGGACTCGACGCGAATCGATGCGGTGCGTCGCTTGTTCGCCATGCACGCGAGTTCGCCGAGGATCGTGGCCCAGGTGCCGAGTTCGACGATTTTCGTGCCGAGTTCGCTGGGGTCATCTTCGCGCGAACTGCGTCCGAACAGCCTTCCGAGGAAGCCCGTTTCGACCGCTTTTGCCTTCGTATCGCGGCTATAAATGCCGAACTGGCCTTCGCCGAGGAAGTATGCGGTGTTCGCGTAGTGCCCCTGCAAGCCGAGCACGTGGCCTTTCTTGACGACGAGCCTTCGCACCGCGCCTTCGTTCCAACGCAAGTAAGACAGCGGCACTTTCTGGAACGGCGAGAACGAGCGTGTCGAGCTTGGCGTCCCGAATTCGGGGATGAAATCGAACTTCAGCTCTTGCATTTCCTCCGCCGAAAGGAATCCACTTTCCGCTTTCCCAGAGCGTGTGGCGTAGAACACGATATCCTTCGCGATGATCGTATTCGGGCTTTCGAGTTGCGCGAGCAGCGGGCTATCGCCTTCGATTTCGAGCGCATCTCGCAGCGGCTTCGGCACGATCCGCTTGTTGAGTTGCAGCGCGCCTGTGGGGCACGAGTTCATGCACTCGCCGCACTGCACGCAGTTCGACTCTGCCATGATCGAATCGAGGTCGAAGCTGATTCGCGTCTTGTATCCCTTGCCGGTGTGGCCGATGACCTTAAACGGCCGGACTTCGTTGCAGGCCCGCACGCAGCGGTCGCAACCGATGCAGCGATCGTGGTCGACCGCCACCGTTCGCGACGAGTACGGCAGCAGCGCGTTCACGACTTTGTGTGCGGTCTGTGCGTGCGACATCGGCAGCGGTACAGTGGGCCGCGAATTCACGTGACGATCGACGTTCTTGCCGGTGGTGTGCGAAAGGTCTTTGCGGCGTGTCGGGATGCCGGGCCGCGGGCCGGCGAGTTCGAGGTTGTCGGCGACTTTCTTCAACTCGTTGTCGTAGACTTTCGTTTTGCCTGCGTCGGCTTCGGGGTGGTAATTGTCCGCCAGCAGGAACTCGGCGAGCAGCGAAACCGACGATTGCACGATCTCGGAATATTCGGGCTTCAGCCCCGGCCCGACCCGCGTCGTGATCTGCATTTCCTTCTGAATTTCGTGATGGCACGCGGGTACGAGCTTGTCGCCGGGTTCCACGGTCTTGGTGCTTCGCTTATAACGCACCACGTGGACCGAGCACATGCGACACACGCCGACAGGCTTCATGTGCTCGCGGTGACAGAGTACCGGAATGCGGCGATCAAGATCGTCTTGCGACCAGACCCCATCGCGAACAAGCTTCATTCCCACGTCGTAAATCGTGGTTTTGCGAATGATCGGCAAGCCATCGAGGTTGTACCGTTCGACGCCTTGCGCGTCGCGCACTTTCGTCGCTAGTGGCATACTCACATCGACGCCGTCGATCACGATCTTGATGAAGTCGTTCAACTGCGCGTAGGTGGCCTTCACTTGACGAATCAGGTTGCCGTCTTCGTCGCGGGAGAAAACGCCTTCGTTTTCCTTGCCCAGCGATTCGATCACGTCCAGCGATACGGCCATGAGAATACTCCAACAACTGTGGTGCGCCTAGGAATCGGATCGAACGTCTTCGGGGAAGTATTGCAGCACGGTCATCAGCGGGTTGGCGGCAACTTGGCCGAGGCTACAAATCGAGGTCATCACCATCGCAAGCGACATATCGGAAATCACATCGACGGTGGAGTCGACCGACTCCTTCGTGAGGCTGCGGCTTTTCGCGAGGTTGGTCCCGATCTCGACGAGTTTCTGCGAACCCAACCGACACGGTACGCATTTGCCACACGATTCGTTGCGGAAAAACTCGGTGTAGTTCTTCGCATGGTCGAGCATGTTCGGTGCGGTTTTTGATGCGTAAACCGCGAGGCCCGCACCGAGCATCATACCGAGCGCACTCCCCGTACCGATGCCTAAAATCTTGCTGACGTTTTTGAAGACGCCCAGATCCATCGGCAACGTCAGCAAGTTGAAGTGGCTATTCGCTTCGTTGACGCCGCGGTCGAGGATCTTCTTAATATTGTCGTTGGCGCGTCCCCGTCGATCCGCGAAATCGGCGGGTAGCGGAATCATCGGCGGGATCAGCCCGCCCGATGGGCCGGATGTAGCAAGCGCCTTCAACGTGCCGTTGATGACGCCCCCCGCGAGTTCGATGAGGTCGCCGAGCGTTTTGCTGAACGGGATTTCGTACACGCCGGGCCGTGCCACGTCGCCACTGATGGAAAAGAGTCGGCGGCCTCGGTAACCGTCTTCGCTTTGCTTGGGATACCAACCGTCGTTCTTCAGCATGATCGCAGGCGACCACGAGATCGTTTCGACGTTATTCACGACCGTCGGCTTATCGCGCAGGCCGTTCGTCATCAGTTCGGGCGGGCGGTTGCGGGGTTGCGCTCGGCGATCTTCCATCGCTTCGATGAGCGCGCTTTGTTCGCCGCAAATGTAACCGCCGGGGCTGACGAAAACTTCGACATCGAAGTTGCGACCGGTACCGAAGATGTTGTCGCCGCTCGCGTTCATCGCGCGGGCATCTCGAATCGCCTTTCGCACCGCCGCGATTTGTTCCAGATACTCGTGCCGAATGAAAATGTAACCGCGTGTGGCGTTCGTGAGCAAACCCGCAAGCAGCACGCCTTCGACGGTGATGTGCGGAGCCTTCAGCAAGATTTCGCGGTCTTTGAACGTTCCCGGTTCGCTCTCGTCGCCGTTCACGACGATGTATTTTTCATCGCCTTCGGCCTTCCAAACTTCGAACCACTTGAGGTACGCCGGCACACCCGCGCCGCCCATGCCGACGAGGCCCGCGTTTTTTAGTTTCGCGAGCCACGGGTGTTTCTCTTTCACGAAGCCATCGATGTCTTCCCGGCCTTCAGCATTTTTCGGCACGGGGTTGGGCATCGCAATCGGCGTCGGGTGCTCTCTTGCGAAACGGCGGACCGCCTCGAACGGCTGCCATTTCGGGTCGCGGTCCGCTTGGGCATACGCGTCGATCAGCCACTCGTTGCGGTTGAGTTTGTAGGTAAAATCCCAGTCGGGAATCGGTGCGGTGCCACCGGATGCGACCGTTGCGAGGATCGTGGCGAAGTCTTGTGTCGAGCGGCCCGCGTAGACCCATTCGTGGAAGGTGCCATCGCGGTCGCCGTGCGCGTACGGGTTTTCGTGAAGTGCTGCGAGCGTTTGTTGTTCGGCGGCGGTCGGTTCGTGATGATGCGCTTCGGGGTCGTGCCGCGTGATGCAGATCGCGGGTGCGCGATCGCATCGCCCGAGGCACGAGACGCCTTCGACGACGACGCTTTTCTCGCCATCGCGTTCGAGCTTCTTCAACTCTTTGATCACTTCCGGAGCACCGCGCAGGTGGCACGTCATGTCGCGGCACACGGCGGCTGTCACGTACGGCGGCGCTTGCCATTGGCGGAAGTGCGGGAAGAAACTCGCGACTTCCTGAATACGCGGCAGCGGAATGCCCGAGTCCTTTTGGAACTGGATCAGTTCCGCTTCGGGCAGGTAGCCGTGCTTCTCTTGAATGTCGCGGAGGCGCTTGACGATAATCATCCGAATTCGCCGTCCGGTTAGGGTTTGCCTAGCTTCGTGCCGAGCATAAACTCGATCGTGCTGAGTCGCGGTTCGCTCGGGTCGCGGGCGGTTGCGCCACGCCCTTGGTAGGCGTGTTCGCCGTTGTGGTACCGATGGCAATCGGTGCAACCGTGGCGAACACCGCCACTCGTCGAGACGCCTTTCGGCCCGCTTGTCGTGACTTGCGGCGCGTGACAGACCCGGCACGATTCGACGCCGAGGATCTTAATCTTGTTGTCTGCGGTGAAGCGCTTCGAGTCGGTCGGATCGTACTTGTCTTGCGTGCCGGGGTGGCACTCTTGGCAGTTGACCGCACGGTGCGAGACGTGGTTGAACTTCGCATGTTGGAACCATACGGTCGGGATCTTCACGGGCACGATGGTCCGTTTCACGGGCGGCTCGTTGGCCCCGTTGAACGCATGACACTCGGCACACGTGCTACCGTTGAGCGCGTTGTAAGCTCGCGGATTCACATCCGCAACGAGCTTCTCGAGCGCTTTGTTTCGTGCCGCTTCGATCTCTTGCTGGATGCTCAACGCGGTGCTGCCGATCGCGGGTGCGTCTTTGATCGCGGCATTTTTCAAAAGCAGTTGCCGTCCGAATTCGGCGTCGAGATACTCGATCAGTTCCGCCGGTTGTTTGCGGTGCGGCAACACGAACGGATCGATCTCGACTTTGCGAATCGTCGTCTGTTCGGGCGATTTCAGCGGGTGGCAGGCTTTGCAGTGCGCATCGAAATTGATCGGCAGATAATACGCGCCTTCGGCTCGCGGTGGCTGGATCGCTTCCTTCGGCTCACCGGTGAGGTTCACGCCACTCGCGATTTCGCCCTTTAGGCCCACACGTCCCGCATCGAGTTGATGGCACGACGCACACTGCAACTGCACCGCTGTCATCGCGTTGTCACTGGCTTTGAAGTAACGACTCTCGACACTGGCATCGTTGCCGTTGAGTTTCGCGAGCGCCGCCTTCGTGAGGTTGCCGCGTTCCGAACCGGGGGCAGGCGGGATGCCGAGCGTCATGTGGTGGTTGTGGCTGAACTGGATCGTACGCTTCGCGCCTTTGCCGTTCGCTTCGTCGTCGAGTTTGCGGAAGTTCGGGTGATCCGCGAACGAGTGGATGGCCGCCGCATATTTCAAATTGCCATCGCCACCGGCTTTCGAGGCATCGTAGCTCGCGGGCAAGTTCGCGTGGCACTTCGTGCAATTGTTATCGTCGATTCGCACCAGCGAGTTCGTGCGGCCCTTGTGGTCGTGGTGGCACGTCCAGCACGTGGCATCGCTTTCGCCCGCAGGCCAAATCGCTGTGCCGTGGTGTGCAGGCCCGGCATGGCATTTCTCGCACGTCATGTCGAGCCAGCGTTCGTGCGGCTTGATCGGCGAAGATGTGAACAAACTGCCCGAGTCGTAGGGCCGATGGCACGCTTCGCAATTGTTGTCGAAGGCGGCGTGCGGATTCGTGAGTGGGCCGTGCGTGTATTTGTAATCGCTCTCGCCGGTGGAGTTGTTCGCGAAGCCCCAACTGAGCCAGATCAGCGGGGCCAAAAAGACTGCGATGGCCCAGAGGTTCCGGCGAAAGAATTTCTGTGCCGCCTCGGCCCAAGTTTGGGACGCGAAGTACCGGCGGCGGTCACCGGGGTAACGGTCCACGAGGTCGCGACTATCGGAACGCGGAGATTGCATGGTGCCAGATTACCAGTATTTCAGGGCTTTCACCGCATGAATACACATGCAGACGAACATCGACAACGAGAGCGGACCGTGAATCACGAGCCAATTGCGGAGCCAGAAGTTCAGCGTCACGTGCGTATCCCACTGACGGCGAATATCCGCGAGCCGTTCGAGTTTCGTCAAATCGTCGAGCGCATCGTTCGGGATCGCCATCCGCAATCTCGCGAACAAATTTTCCGATTCCTTCCGCGACCCGAGCTTGATGTAATTCGCGTTTTCGAGTTTAGCGTGCGAATCCTCCGCGTGCATCATGTCATTTTCATGAAGATCGCGTGGCCGTCGGATTTTTCGTCCATGCTGCAAATACGGCACGAGTAAGTTTTCGACGAAGGCCGACAATTGATCCTTCGATCTACCAATGACTTTCGGCTTGAATCCGAGTTTTGCATCCGGCGCACTCCCGAGTTCGGTGGTCATCTGGTCGAGGATCCGCTTCGCATCGCTCACGTGCTTTTCGACCGCGAATTCGACTTGCGATGCAACGGTTTCGCTCGGGATATCGTTGAGGATTTTTTGTGGCAACCATTGCTGCATCACGAGGCCCCAGACGCCGCTAACGATCACGATGAGAAACAGCACCATCGTCGTGGCACTGAGCCGACCGCCCCAATCGAACCCGCTATGCAGCACGATAATCGGCACGCAAACGAGGCCGAGCACGATGTGACACCACATCCACGGCCTCGCGCGGCCGAGCCAACGGAACTTGCGCAACAGGGCTTTTCGCGGCCAAAACAGAATTTCGCTGAGAATGATGACAAAGCCGACCAGCCCCGTGATGACGCCGAACCGACCGTTAGCCACCGGCCAGGCCCAACCGAGAAGTGCGGAACCCACGTACCAAACGACAATCGGAATGCACGCCACAGCCGACGCAATCAGCACGCTCGCCACTCGCTGACTCGATGAAGATTGACGACCGAATAGCACGATGTCCCCTCAAACGTAATTTCTACGTCCATCAACCAATATCAAAATTATGTGGGCGGCTACCAAAGAAGCTATCAGATTGCCTACCCTTTTGTCAACGAATTGCCCGCAGCGTTTGGTGAAGATGCTACGGTTGCGGTAGTATAACCGAACCTGCCGAAAATCCGTTGCGAATACGGCGGATGGAACTTGCAGAGTGCGTGCGCGTTCGCAATGATATTCAGTATCTCCCCAGATAATTGATCCGCAAACTTCGCGTACGGTGTCGCGTATGATGTCTCGCGTTTGGCGGTTATTCGCTGGAATTGCACTGGTTTTGTCGTGCGGCGTCACGTGGGTGCTTTCGCAAAATCCCGCCACTCCGTTGCCTGCGCCGAATACCGAACCGATTTCGGTGGCCATTGTGGCACCGGAAAAACACGCCCCGCACATGATCGGGCGTGCCGGTTGTTCCGCCAACGGTTGCCACGGGCAGGTGGGTGGCAGTTCTGAAAAAACCAGCTTGGACACATGGCGAAGCAGTTTCACGATCGACATGGCCAAAGATCCGCACACCCGCGCCTACGCGGTTCTGAATAGCGAACTTTCCACGAAAATGATG
>JANXNT010001387.1 GCA_025353985.1 Limnoglobus sp. | reverse complement strand
ACGCCCGAAGGCAAAAGCATCGTCGACCTGCATTGCCGTACGCCGGGTGCCAACACGGCCTCGCCGCCCGCAGGATCGCGCTTCATCGGCTTCACCGCACAAACCCGCATGAGTGGCGTCGATTTACCCGATGGCCGGATGATTCGCAAAGGCGCATCCGATGCGGTCGTGAAATACGTTCGCGCACAGGGGGGCACCGTGCCGCCGAAAATGGACGAACAGGTGAACCTGTTCGCGTCGCAAGGTTCGACGCCGTTGCTGATTGCCGAAGGGAATCAAATCGTCGGCCTCGTCGTGCTCGAAGACATCCTGAAACCGGGGATCAAAGAGCGTTTCGATCGGCTCCGCAAGATGGGCATCCGCACGGTGATGGTAACAGGCGATAACCCGCTGACCGCGAAAAGTATTGCGGAACAAGCCGGTGTCGACGACTACATCGCCGAGGCGACTCCGGAAGCGAAGCTCGCGTACATTCGCAAAGAACAACACGGCGGCCGCCTCGTTGCCATGATGGGCGACGGCACGAACGACGCCCCGGCGCTGGCACAAGCCGACCTCGGCGTCGCGATGAACTCGGGAACGCAGGCCGCAAAAGAAGCTGGCAACATGGTCGACTTGGACAGCGACCCGACGAAACTCATCGAAGTCGTCGAGATCGGAAAGCAACTCCTGATGACGCGCGGTGCGCTCACCACGTTCTCGATCGCCAACGACCTCGCGAAGTATTTCGCGATCGTCCCGGCACTGTTCGCAGGCACGTTGCCGTGGCTCAAGTCGATCGACGTGATGAACCTGATGTCGCCGACCTCGGCGATTCTGTCGGCGGTGATCTTCAACGCGCTGATCATCCCGCTCCTGATTCCGATTTCGCTGAAGGGCGTCACCTACCGACCCGTTGGGGCGGATGCACTGCTTCGCCGCAACTTGCTGATTTGGGGTCTGGGCGGCGTGATCGTACCGTTCGTCGGCATCAAGATCATCGACGTCGTGCTGACTGTCATCGGCCTCGCCTAATTCACACACCGTTTCACAAGGAATACCGCCATGAAAAGCCATCTGCGTGCGAATCTGCTCTTGCTTGCGTTCACCGTTGTCGTCTGCTGCGTGATGTACCCGGTGGTGATGTACGCCATCGGCCGGGGCCTGTTTCCGACGGCGGCATCGGGTAGCCTCGTTACGGAAAACGGCGTGGTTCGCGGTTCGCAGCTCATCGCGCAACCGTTCACGGCGGACGAATATTTCTGGCCGCGACCATCGGCGGCCGGTTACAACGCCACCGCCTCCGGCGCATCGAACTGGGGCGCGAATAACCCGAAGTTGCGCGACCGCGTCGCGCAATTCATCGGGCCGATCGTGCAGTTCAAAAAAACCAGCCGGTTTTACACGGGCACCGAGCCGACGAAAGCGGTTCAGACGAACATCGTGGCCTGGTTCGCGGCGAAATCGGGTCGTGCCGCCGAGTGGGCCAGCGAGTTCGAAGTAGCGGCGGAGAACTGGAAAAAGGACCACCCGGACGGGGCCTTGCCCGTATCGACCGATGCCGCAATCCCCGCACTCTTTTTCGAGATGTGGCTCCGCGACCCTGCGAACCAAGACCAGGTTGCCGACCTCGAACCGGTGTCAGCCGACATGGTGATGGCGTCCGCGTCGGGGTTAGACCCGCACATCAGCTTGCGGAACGCCGTATCCGTGTACCAACTGGACCGCGTGGCGAACAAGCGAACCCCCGCCGGTGCCGACGGCAAGAAAGTCCAAGAAGACATCGCCTCACTCGCACGCAGCCTGTCGTTTACGCCACTCGGCGGGTTGGTCGGCGAGCCGTTGGTCAACGTGCTCGAACTGAACATGGCACTCGATAAGCAGTTTCCGTTGCCGTGATTTTGAGGAATGCGACGAAGTACGATTACTTCGTCGTCAGCTCGTACTTTTCTTCTTGCGAACCGGCTTTCACGTCGATCTTGAAGCTGGTTTTTACGTTGTACTTCTCCGGGATCAATTCGCCGATGACATCAACGGAAGGACTGTCGGGCGTGTCGTACATCTTCTTTTTGTCGAGGATTTTCGGCGCAGAGAATGAGACTTTCATCGATTGAATCGGCAGCGCGGTTGCCGTGAATTTACCGTTGGTGATCGTTGCGGTAACGGCCTGCGATTTCCCGTCGCTCGGTAGGAACTGCACCAAGCCTTCTTTCAGTGGCTCGCCGTCGAACGTGACGGTGCCATTGACGGTGCCCATCGCCGAACCGCCCGAACAGCCACCAATACTTGCGAAAACAAACGCCAGTGTGCATACCTTCGAAAGTCGAGCGAAGCGCATTGTGGGAGTCCTAAAATTTTGAATGTGAGGAAAACCGACGCCGCAGTGCGTGCGGCGTCGGTTAGAATTTCGGTATTCGAACGTGCCGATGCAAGAATCAATTGTCGGTAATCGTTTCGCCGCCGTTGAGGGTACCGAGGGCGCGCCAAGCGGCGGGTGCGATCGAGTTGCGAACGAAGCGGACCGAGCCATCTCCGAGTAACGAATTCACGCCGCCGGTGTGCTTGCTCCGCGCATTCTTGTAGGCATTCGCCGATCCCGTGTTCGTGCAGGGCGGGTTGTTCGGATACGTCACACTGTTGCAATACGGCGACACATCGATGCCACTATTCGGGGTTTGGATCGTCATAAATTGCGTGCAAGGCCGGTCGTCGTTCATCATGTCGCCGCGAATGTCGAAGTCAGTATCGCCAGCTGCCATGATGACTTCCGACAGCAACAGCGTATTCGATGTCCCATCGGTGAAATCGGTAAACTTCGTCGTGCGCGGTTTCGAGGAGGAGATGTAATCGGTGTACCCGAATGGCGCATTGCCGAGGCTCGGCGATTGCAGCGGATCGGAGGCGAGGAACGGCACTTTTTGATTCCCCCAATTGATGACATAGTTGCCGCGTGCCCGCCAATAGACATCGCCTTTCCAGATGCCGCCGGTGCGGTCACTGGGGCAGTAATACAGCGGTACCGTTTTCGCGTTGGCACCATCCGTCGTGTTCGTGTAAGTGTTCGGTGGCAGATAGAAGTGGGCATTCAGGTTGAACGTCGTGTATATGTTTCCGGCTTCGACGAATGGCCACACGATGACGACCCAGACGCGACGAGGGTTGTTTTGGTTGCCCGCCGGTAACACGCCGAGCGTATCGTGGTTGCCGTGCATCGCCAGGCCCCATTGTTTCAGATTGTTCGTACACTTCGCACGGGCCGCCGCTTCGCGGACCTTCTGCACCGCCGGTAACAGCAAGCCGATTAAGATCGCGATAATCGCAATCACGACCAGCAGTTCGATCAGCGTAAACGCACTGCGTCGAGTCGCTTTCGCTACGGGAGAAGTAGGAAAGAACATTGAAATACCCTCGCATGAAAGATGGAAATGATACCGAACTGATAAACGCAACAGTTCGATTTTTGTACGATAATCAGAAACTGAAAGCCAGTCAACACGATTTCGAGTGATTTCAAGGAATCAACTAGGGCTACGAACCAAACGTCTAACCCGTTGTGGCTGGTTTACGGGAACAGGCCGCGTTTCTGTTTTTCGAGGGCGACTTTCTTGATGCCGAGTGTGAGTGCGGCGGTTCGCATTGTCATGTTTTCGGACTTGGCCAAATTGCGAACTCTGTGGAACGCCCCGAGCATGAGCTCGCGGAGTTTCTCGTTGACTTGCACATCGCTCCACATCAGTTGCTGAATGTCTTGCACCCATTCGAAGTACGAAACGGTGACACCCCCCGCGTTGCAGAGCACGTCGGGGATCACGAAAATATCGGTGTCGTCGATGATCGCGTCGGCCTCCGGCGTGGTCGGGCCGTTGGCCCCTTCGGCGAGAATGCGGCACCGTAACTTTCCGGCGTTGTCCTTGTCGATGACTCGCTCCATCGCGGCAGGTACCAGCACGGTACACGGCATCGCGAGTAGCTCTTCCATCGTGATCGCTTCGGAGCCGGGGAAGCCGACCATCGACTTCTTGGGGTTGACGGCCGCGTACTCCAACATGAGCGGAACATCGAGGCCTTCCGGGTTGTGGATCGCCCCGTAACGGTCGCCGACCGCGAGTACCTTCGTGCCGATGCGGTGAAGTTCCTCGCAGGTAACGGTGCCGACGTTGCCGAAACCTTGCACGACGGCGGTGGCTTGTGTCGGTGAAATTTGCAGTTCCGCCAGGGCTTCGCGAATGCAGTAAACGACACCGCGACCGGTGGCTTCGCGACGGCCGACGCAGCCGCCGAGTTCGACCGGTTTACCGGTGACAATCTCCGGGCAGGCGTGGCCAATTTTCATCGAATACGTGTCGTAAATCCACGCCATCGTTTGTTCGTCGGTGCCCATGTCGGGGGCCATCACGTCGGTTCGCGGGCCGATAATCGAGAGGACTTCCTCGGTGAAGCGGCGCGTCAGGCGTTCTTTTTCGCCGATACTGAGTAACGCGGGATCGCAGGCGATACCACCCTTCGCGCCGCCGTACGGCAGATTCATGATCGCGCACTTCCAACTCATCCACATCGCGAGGGCAGCGACTTCGCCGATCTCGACGTGTGGGGCGTAACGCAGGCCGCCCTTACTCGCGCCGCTCGTTAAGGAGTGCTGCACGCGGTAGCCGATGAACACGCGGATACTTTGATCGTCCATGCGAACGGGGATACTCACGACGAGCGACCGCTTCGGCGTCATGAGCCGTTCGACGATGCCCTTATCGAGATTTATTCGTTCGGCGACGGTGCGAAGTTGTTCGCACGCCATACGGAACACGGGACTCGTTTCGAAGAGATTCAGACTCATCGGGAACCTTCCTGCGACAGTGCGTTGTCACTCGAGTTTCATTTGATCGATGAAAAATAACATTCCGCGTGGATCATTCGAGGCATGACTCGCGGGTGGCGTGGCGGTGAAGCGGACCGAGTGCCGCCCCGGTGGAACGACAAAGGTGCGCTCGATGGGAATGCTGTTCTTGGAAATCGGCGAGTTGTCGAGAGTGAAGTCGTCGGTCCAGAGTTCGCCGCCACGAATATTGAGTTCCATCGGCTCTTTGGCGCTCGTTCGCAAGTGGAACTTCGCCTTCACGGTTACGGTTTCCGTACTGTCATTGACGAAAATCGCGAGCGTGGATTTGCTACCCCAGCGCTTGCGGTTCTCGTAACCGGGTTCTTCGAAACTGACGAAACCATGCAGCCAGAGAATTTTGACGCGGTTGAGTTCGGTCTCGGCGCGTCGTTCCCAACCGCCGGGGCCGTGCTGCGAACGGAGCCAATTGCGGTGTTCGCGAATGTCGAAGAAAATCTGGTTGCCATCGGCATGAACGACCTGCCGCGCCCCGCCGAGCGAACGCCGAAGTTGCGCAATAATCGGGTCGGCACGCCCAGGGCTGTAGCCGCGCTTGTCGAGGAATAACCCTTCGAACCCTGCTGCTGCGAGGTGTTCGAGCATTAACTCCGGCGGGTACGCAATCGTCTGACGATACCACTCGTCGGTTTCGCGGCCTTTCATGCAACCGAAACTCCAACGGAGATGGGTCGAATGCAAGTAGCCGCGGGCCTGTTCGTAGCTCGCGAGTTGGTGCGTCGGCGGCGATTCCGGCCACGGAACGTAAGGCAGTTGGAAGATCATCGGCTGATGCTCTGGCGTCGCCGGCATCATTACTTCTTCGACGGCACCAAAGAATTCACTATCGGCACGATAGCGATTTTGCGTGGCCATCAGGCGTGTCAATCCGTCTTCTTGCCCCCAATCGTACGGGAGTTGATCCCACGTACCGAGGCCGCCAATCGCGACCCAGAAACTGATGGCCCCCGCGCGTGCGACGCGATTCGAGTACTTCCGCGCGAGCCACACCTTCAGGCCCATCGCGATTTTTTCGAGCCAGACCAGCACCGCGAACAGGCATAGGAAAACGAGATAAATCGCGATGCGGTTGTAGCAACGCACTTGCGGCGAGACTGCCAGATTGAATAGCGATCCAAAGCCACCGATCGTGCCGATGAGTACGCCAAACACGGTGAGCGCCGTGAGTTCCGCATAAGGCGATTCGCGTTTGAGTGGCAGCACGGTGCGTGCCATGAGCATGAGAAAACCAATCGAAGCTACGA
>JANXNT010001342.1 GCA_025353985.1 Limnoglobus sp. | reverse complement strand
TCCTTCACCGTGTAGGCGAATGTATCTGTCCCCATGAAGAAGCCGCCGGCCGTATACGTGACGATGCCGGTGGTGGCATCGACTGTGACGGTACCGCGAGACGGGGCCGCCGCGATCTGAATGCTGGCCGGATCGAGTGTGAGGCCTGCCGCCGCCATATCGTTGCCCAAAACTGCAACCTCGACGGGGTTCGTTCCGTCGGTATCGGCCGCATCGTCATTCGCGACGGGTGCCGCTGTCGGAATGACGGTGATCGGACGTACGACAATCGTGATGCGACCCGGCGCAGATTCCGCACCAGCCCTATCTGTGATCGTGTACAGTAGTGTCTCAGTGCCCGCAAACGTGCGTTCGGGTTTATATGTGACCGAGCCATTCGTGGAATTGATGCTGACCGTTCCGTGGAGCGGGAGCGAAAGTAACCGGACTTTCGAAGGGACGATCTCGGAATTTCCTTCCGGGTCGGTGTCGTTAGCCAGCACATCGACGATGGCCGTGCCACCGTTATCGATTTGTGCGAAGTCGTCGTTTGCAGTGGGTCGGTGAACGATGACGGTGATCGTGGCCGGGTTGGAAACGACACCCGCAGAATCGCGGACGGTATACTGGAATGAATCCGTCCCCTGAGCGTAACCGGTCGCAGTGTAAGTGGCACTTCCCGTGGTCGGGTTGATCGATATCGTACCGCGTTGCGGGGGAACGGTCACGAGAATCGAACCGGGAACCAGGGTATGATCGCCCAATGCGAACGCTTTCGACAACAGATCAATCGAAACCGGATTCGTTCCATCGGTATCCGATGTGAAGTCGTTCGCGGTGGGTGGGAGATCGAGCAGCGAGGGCGACACTCGAACTACTGACGGTTGCGAACGATCCTCCAGCGATTGCAACTGCCATGGCAAACGAAGGAGATGACGCGTTGAAGAATGTCGTGCCACAGCAAGTCTCCTGATACGGTTTCGTATACGCTACGATGATTGAAGAATAGGCACAGTCTAACGGCGACTGCTGCCACATGGAATGATAAATTGGGATAATCGACACGAAATTTGTCGGAGATACCGTCACGCTCTTTGGCGTGACGACTGAAATCGCTCTCGCGTCGAATGATGAATGCGCGTATACGTCAGCTGTTGCGGGTTCCGTGGCGGTTGCGGTTTGTTAATTTACTGGAGAATATCGGCATGGACTTGTCTACGCTTCGCTATGCCCCGTCGCACGAATGGTCTGCCATCGATGGCGACATTGTCACCGTCGGCATCACGCAGTTTGCCGTCGAGCAACTGACCGATGTGACGTATCTCGAACTGCTCAAAGTCGGCAAAACCATCAAGCCCGGCGACGAATTTGGCGTCGTGGAATCGGTGAAATCGACATCGCCGCTGATTGCGCCGGTTGCGGGCGAAGTCATCGAAGTGAACGCCGCCGCTGTCGCCGATACCGCGATTCTCAACGCCGACCCGTTCGGCAAAGGCTGGCTGCTGAAGGTCCGCCTCAGCCCCGGCGCGACGCTCGATCACCTCCTCTCCAAAGTGCAGTACGACAAACAGATCAGCGAAGGTCATTGATTCGTAAACTTTAACGGAGCGTACTGTCGTGCCTTATTTGCCGAATACGCCGCAAGATATTGCCGCGATGCTGGAGCGGATCGGCGTCGATTCCATCGAGGAACTGTTTTCGCCGATTCCGCCGGAACTGCGTCTGAAACGCCCGCTGGACATCCCCGCCGCGATGGCCGAGATGGAACTGACGCAGCACATGCACCAGTTGGCCGCGAAGAACGAATCCGCATCGTCGGCGGTCTGCTTCCTCGGTGGCGGGGCTTACGATCACTTCATCCCGGCGGTCGTCGATGCCATCGCGTCGCGGTCGGAATTTTACACTGCGTACACGCCGTACCAACCCGAGGCGAGCCAGGGTACGTTGCAGGCGATCTTCGAATACCAGACGTTAATGTGCCAGCTATCGGGGATGGATGTCTCGAATGCATCGCTGTACGAGGGCGGCTCGGCCGTGGCGGAAGCGGTGCTGATGGCGTTGAGCATTACGGGCCGCACCGGCGATGTGCTGATCGCGGAAAGCGTACACCCCGAGTACCGACAAACGCTGGCGACATTCGCCGCGAACGCGAAATACCGCGTCGTGACAATACCAACGCCCGATGGCTACCTGTACCCCGACGATGTGGCGAAGGCGGCGAACGACAGCACGGTAGCCGTCATCGCGCAGTCGCCGAACTTCTTCGGCCACCTCGAGGAAATGCAAGCAGTCGGCGACGTGGCACGCAAGCACGGCGCGGTATTCGTCGCGAGTTTCGACCCGATTTCGCTGGGTGTCCTCAAACGGCCCGGCGACTACGGAGCCGACATCGCGATTGCCGAGGGGCAAGGGTTAGGCATCCCGCTCGGTTATGGCGGGCCATACCTCGGTATCCTCGCGTGTCGGCAAGAGTACCTGCGCAAAATGCCGGGCCGCCTCGTCGGCGAGACCGTCGACCGCAACGGCAAACGCTGCTGGGTGCTCACACTTTCGACGCGCGAACAACACATTCGCCGCGACAAAGCCACGAGCAACATCTGCACGAATCAGGGATTACTGGCGCTGCGTGCGACGGTGTTCCTGGCCGCACTCGGGCCACACGGCTTGAAGGAAACTGCCGAGCAATGCGTGCGGAAAGCCCACTACGCACACGAGCAACTCCTGCTACTGCCCGGCGTGTCGGCACTGTTCG
>JANXNT010001298.1 GCA_025353985.1 Limnoglobus sp. | reverse complement strand
CCGAACGGCCCGCAGCAACCACCCCGACCGGGCACCCCCGGTGGCGGCCCGTCGCCGTTCGGACCGCCCAAACCCGCCGGCGCACCCAGCACCGGCAAAGGCCCGCCCGTCGTCGCTCCGCGCACCACGGGTCAGGTCAAGCTCACACCGGAGATGCTGGAGAAGTTCCGCAAACTTCAGCAGCAAGGCAAGAAAGTCTCGATCGCCGATATCCAGAAAACCGGCGATGTTTCCGCACAAGGCGCAGGCCCGAACGATAAGTCGCCCGCCCGTCCGGGTGGTACCGATGCGACGCGGAACCCCGTTCGGCCCCGCCCAGATGACGGCTTGCCACTGCCGCCGATGGTCAGCGACGAAGAAGGCGACAAGAAGCGTTCCGATGGCGGCGTGTCCGGCCGCGATGGTCGCCATAAGGCCCGCCAAGACCGTAGCCGCCAACGCGGCCCATCGAGCGGGTCGGTCACAATCGGCGTCGGTGGTACCGTCGATCTCGCAGACAACAAGTCGTACGGCTCGCAGCGCGGGCCACGCGCCGCTCTCCTCCGCAAGATGCAGCGGAACAAACAGCTTCAGGCGCTGAAAAAAGAAGGCCCCGTCGAGATCTCGCCGCCGATTACCGTGCGCTCGCTCTCCGAAGCGATCGGCATGAAGACCGGCGAACTCAGCAAGCGGTTGCTGAAAGAAACCAGCAAGCTCTACGGCAACAACTCGCCCGTCGAGTTCGAAGTCGCCGAACTCATCGCGGTCGATAAGGGCATTCAGCTGATCCTCAAGGTCACGCAGACCGCTGAAGGCAAGCTCCTCGACGAGTTCGTCAAGCAAGCGAACGTCGTCGATCCGACTTTGCTCAAGCCTCGCGCCCCGATCGTTACGATCATGGGACACGTCGACCACGGCAAAACGTCGCTTCTGGACAAGATTCGCATCGAATTCGGCCTGAAGTCCGACGTGGTTTCCACCGAAGCGGGCGGTATCACGCAGGTGATTCGCGCGTGGCAGGTCGAAAAAGAAGGCAAGCAGATTACCTTCCTCGATACGCCCGGTCACGAAGCGTTTACGAAGATGCGGGCACGCGGGGCGAACGTCACCGACATCGTCGTCATCGTCGTG
>JANXNT010001299.1 GCA_025353985.1 Limnoglobus sp. | reverse complement strand
CGTTTTCGGTGGCGGCCTTCATGGCGACGCGGCGGGCGATCTGCTCGCTGACGGCGGCATCGAGGAAGCACTTGAACAATCGCACCTTGAATGCGACCGGCACCAGTTCGCTGAGGATCTCGCCGGCGTTCGGCAAGAACTCGTAATCGGCTTTCGGGCCAGTGGTTTCCTTCGCACCGACGCTACTCAACGGCAGCAGCTTCTCGACGACCGGCGTTTGGCGCGAGATCGTGAGGAACTTCTGGTAGCAAACGTAGATTTCATCGACCTGCCCGGAGACGAACATGTCGATGTAACGCGTCGCGACTTCGTCGACTTGCTCGAAGGCGGGCTTGTCTTCAAAGTGCTGGTAGGTGTTAGTGGCGGGGATGCCCTGGAACTTGAAGAACGTGATGCCACGACGCCCGGAGATATCGAGTTCGACCGGGATGCCATCGGCTTTCAGTTGGCGAATCTTGATCATCGCCTCGCGTAGGACGCCGCCGTTGTAGCCACCGCACAGGCCGCGATTCGAGGTGCAAACGAGGAACAGCACCTTCTTCACGGTCGGCCGCACGGCCAGCAGCGGGTGCGAGACTTCGCCCGCATTCTGGCTCAAGTCGGACGCCAATTCAGCGATCTTCTTCGTGTACGCTTCCGCTTCGGTCGCGCGGTCGAGCGCCTTCTTGAAGCGTGCGGTCGCGATCAGCTCCATCGTCTTGGTGATTTTGCGGATGTTCCGCACCGCCTTACGGCGTTTTACAAGGGCACGGAGATTGGCCATAGTTACGCTCGATTCGTGCGGCAAACAAGGGAATCATGTCTTTATGCAACAATTGTTCAAGACTTTGTAACAGTCACTTCTTCGGGTTTCGGCCAACTTACAAGCGGTGTAAAATCGACTTTCCAAAAATCCATCTCATACAATTCACCCTCACCATCAACATTTACCGTTACTGACACGTTAGTGCCATCACTATCTCGAAATTCACCTGAAACTAACTCACGTCCGAAGGTACGATTTACTTTTGTAACGCCTTTCGGCATCAGGTATAAACTACCCATGGATCCATCAGACATTGGAGATACAAGTAAATCGCTCAATGTTTCAAGTAAATGAGTCTGTGCAGTTAAATTCTGCAACAGACTAGCCAACAACTGCCGTTCTTCTTCTGATGGATTACGAAGTGAACTCATGACACTGTAATCCTTCCAACATGAGCAGATTGACTACGCCTTAAACTGCGGTTGGAACGCCGCGATTGCGCCGTCGAGCTTTTTGATGACCTCGTCGGTGAGCTTCTTTTCCTTTGCGAGCAGGTCGCGGACTTCGGGTTGTTGTTCCTTGACGAAGATCAGGAACTGCTCTTCCCAGGCGCTGACCTTGCGACGATCGACCTTGTCCAGGGCACCGCTGTTGCCCGCGTAGATGATCATGATCTGCTCGGTGACCGTCAGCGGGCGGTAGGCTTTTTGCTTCAGAATCTCGACCATGCGGTAGCCGCGGTCGAGTTGCTGTTGCGTCACCTTGTCGAGTTCCGTACCGAGTTGGGCGAAGGCTTCGAGTTCGCGGAACGCGGCGAGCGTGAGCTTGAGGCCCCCGGCGACGCGCTTGTCTTTCATCGCGCTGATCTGTGCGTTACCACCGACGCGGGAGACGGAAATCCCGACGTCCACGGCGGGCATCACGCCTGCGTTCTTCAGGTCGGGTTGCAGATAGATCTGGCCATCGGTGATCGAAATCACGTTGGTCGGGATGTACGCGGAGACTTCGCCGTCGAGCGTCTCGATGATCGGCAACGCAGTCAGCGAACCACCCGAGGTGGCGACGCGGCCGAGTTTGCAGCCCGCGAAGTGGCTCTTAATATCGTGCTCGGCGGTTTCTTTGCCGGTCGGCCCGAGGT
>JANXNT010001291.1 GCA_025353985.1 Limnoglobus sp. | reverse complement strand
CGTTTTCGTACGCCGACAGTTCGGGGAGCAAGTGGTAAAACTGAAAGACGTAGCCAAACGTGCGGTTGCGCAGGATGTCGCGCTGCGTATTCGACAACTGATCGATCCGCCGCCCGTCGAGGTAAATCGCCCCGGAATCGGGCGTATCGAGCGTACCCATCAGGTGCAACAGCGTGCTTTTGCCGGAGCCAGACGCGCCGACAATACTCAGGAACTCGCCGTCTTCGACGGTGAGGTTCACGCCACTGAGCACCTTGACGACATCCACATTTCGGCGATACGTCTTAAACAAATTTTCGACGAGTAACATCCGCGTCTCCGGTAGGGCTATTGTGTGAGATTACTCGAAGCGAAGTGCCTGGATCGGTCGCAGGCGTGCGGCACGGTAGGCGGGTATCAGGCTCGAAGCGATGGCGATCGACATCGCCCCGATGTTGACGAGAATCACCGTCAGCGATTCGACGTTCGTCGGGATTTTGTCGAAGTAATATATGTCGCGCGGGAAGAGTTCGGCTCCGGTGAGTACGGTGATCCCCTTCTCGATGGCGTTGATGTTGTACGTGATGCCGAGGCCGAGAACGGTACCGAGCGAACAACCGACGAAGCCGAGCAGCACCGCATACCACACGAAGATTCCCATGACACCCCGGCTCGAAGCCCCGAGCGATTTCATGATGCCGATATCGCGAATTTTCTCCGAGACGATCATCGTAAAGATTGCCAAGATGCTGAACCCGGCCACGCCGACGATCATGAACAACAGCAAGTTCAGGATGCCGCGTTCGACGTCGATTGCTGCCAAAAGCGGGCCTTGATGCTCTTCCCATGTCGCCGCCCGCACTTCGTACGGCCGGAACAGCTTCTGGATTTCATCGGTCACGTTCGCCTTCACAAACGTGAAACTCTTCGGCGTCGTTTCCTTTAATTTGATCTGCAAATGCGACACACGGTCGCCCATCCGCCGTAACCGTTGGAGGTCTGGGAGCGACATATACACGAACTGGCTGTCGTACTCGCTCATGTCGGATTTGAAATAATCCGCGACGACGAACGTACCCCAGACGGGCCGCATTTCATCGGCGGCGAGCGTCGCCACCAGCACGCTATCGCCGGGCTTGAGTGCCGCGATTTCCTCCGTCAGCCCCGTCTCGGGGTTCTTATAGCGGAAGTGCGCGAGCGAGTGACCGACGAAGATGCCAATCGGCTTTGGAGCTTCAAATTGAGGCAAATCGGGTGCGGGGATGTTCGCCGGCACATCGAGCGGCTTTTGAATCTGCGGCCCTTTCCCGAGGAAGTCCGACTCGCTCGGCTTGTCGGCTTCGAGTGTCGCCTTGTCGCGATTCATCTCGTCGAGGCCCGCGTTTTCATCGACGTTTCGCGCGAACCGACGCAACGCTTCGGGTGACAAATCGAACGACGGAACCGCCAGATGTTTCTGCCCCGAGATAAACTGCCCGAACCCGCCGACTTTCGATTGCACACCGGCATTCACGCCGGTCAGTTTCACCGGTTTCACGACGTTCATGCCGCGAAACTGGAACTGGATCGTCGCCACGACTTCGACCGTCGGGGCCATGACTTCGATGTGCGGCCCGGCCGGTGATGCGAGGATGCGTTTCGCAATTTCATCGGGTGGTTCGCGGAATCCCGCAAAGTTATCGGTGTCCAAGATGACATCCGAAAGCACGCCGTGCAGTCGGTCGCGGAGCTTGTTCGAGAAGCCACTCATGACGCTGTTGACGACGATGAGCGTGGCCACGCCGAGCATGACGCTGACGATACAGACGAACGCGAGGTATCGCGTTCGCAAGTAGCGCATACAGAGAATGAGTTTATACACGGATCACGTCTCGCTATTCGATGAATCGGCACGTCGAGTTGTGCAAGATTTACCACAAGCCGCGAAACCGCGAAAGGCCGAGTTGCGAGTGTGCGAGATTGCCATCGATCAATTCTCGTGAACGGTCAAGCGCTCGTAAGCTTCGCGGTACTTTGCGGCAGTTTTTTCGATGACATCTTGCGGTAAATTCGGTGGCGGGCTGGCTTTGTCCCACGGCGTCGTTTCTAGCCAGTCGCGCAGGAACTGCTTGTCGAACGATGGCGGCGAGATCCCCGTTCGGTACGATTCTTTCGGCCAAAATCGCGAACTGTCCGGCGTCAGCACTTCGTCTATCAGGATGATTTCGCCGTTCGGCAACGTGCCCCATTCGAGTTTCGTATCCGCAAGGATAATTCCGCGCGACTCCGCATACGTTGCGGCACGGCGGTAAATATCGAGCGTGCGTTCCTTCAACTCATTGCCGACGTTTTCGCCAACGACGGTGGCCATTTGTGCGAACGCGATATTTTCATCGTGCCCAGTCTCGGCCTTCGTTGCCGGTGTGAAGATCGGCTCCGGCAGGCGTTCGCTTTCGCGGAGGCCACTGGGTAGCGGGATGCCACAAACGGTGCCGTGCTGGCGATATTCCTTCCAACCGGAACCGGCGAGGTAACCGCGTGCCACGCACTCGATCGGTATGACTTTCGTCTTCGTAACGAGTTGCGTACGTCCGCGAAATATGTCTGCTTGAGCGCGGAACGCCGCGGGGAAATCGGCGATGTCGTCGCTGATCCAGTGGTTCGGCACGTGCAGCCAGTCGAGCCAAAATTTCGACATCGCAGTGAGGATGATGCCTTTGCCAGGAATGCCGTTGGGCATCACCCAGTCGAACGCACTGATGCGGTCGGTGGCCACGAAAGCGAGCGTGTCGCCGAGGTCGTAGACGTCGCGTACCTTCCCCTGGCGGAGCGGAAAGCCCTCGACTCGACTTTGCAGTAGCGGTGCCGGCGACATAGCATAACTCCAAGAACAACGTTGTTGGCGTTATAGCAATCGCCCCGATTCCTTCCCCTTCCGCGTGCCTACTGATGCAACAATATCACGCGATCCGGATCGACCCGACGCCGAGCGAAGTCGTCGCAATGCTATCGGCCGCCACCGCCGCCGCAAACGCCTCGCAGTTGATACGAATGGTCGAAGACAACCACGCGAAGTGGCGCAAGTTCGCCCGCGATTTGGAAAAGAGCGTGGCAGGCAGTAAAGATTTCACTGGGGGCAAGCGGTTGCCGATGTCGCAAGTCGTCGGCTCGTGGTGGACCGATCACATCGGCCGCAAGCATGTCGTCGTTCGCGGTCGTCGCCTCGAAGACGAATCGGCAAACGATCTGATTCGCCGCACACGTACCGCCGAACGCCCGCCGCTCTGGCACTGCTACCCGGATCACCTGTTCTTCAATTGCGATGCGACATCGTCGATTTGGCTCGCCGCATGCGGTTGTGGCACGGTCGGTACGCCCGAATCGCTCGGCTGGATGGGCGAAACCTGCGGCCCCTGCTACGACCAGCGCGAAGAACTCGGCCCAGACGCACTGAGACTACATCGCCCCGGAATGCTACCCGCACAACACGGCACAATCCACGCACTCGCCTTCGACCGCGAAGGCAAACGAGTCGCAGCCGTCGAAGAAGGCGGGTACATGTCGGTGTGGGCGCTCGATGGCATGCAGCCAACGATCCGCTTTCGGAAGTTTGGAAATGATGCAGAAAATATCGCATTCGCTGGCAGTAATAGCCTGATCATGGCAGGGCCGACATCACGAGGTTCGGCAGTATCGATTGTGGATTTGCTAGGTGCGGAACATCCAGAAAGAGTGTTGATTCGTCGCAAAGTTGTTGCAATTGATAAACCAGCAGACCTCATTTCCGAACTACACGATGCACCTGCATATCAAGGTCTTATTTCAAGCTGTGAACCGGATCGTTTTGCAGTGTCCATAGGGTCGGAGATCCTTCTTTCGCAGTTGACGAATTTTTCAAATTTACGCAAACTAAACTGCGGTGTTAACAGCCTGATTTCGGGAAATCCCTCGCCAAATGAGCAATTTGCGATTGTTTTTCACACTCGCGGCATTCAAGTCATCGACTTGCTGGAGTGTTGCTGGGCCGATGAATTCACCTCACCTGTGCGATACCAAGCGGGCTCGATGCACGAATTATGGTGTCATGCCGTTTACAACGACATGAACAGTCGTCTCATCGGCTACATCGGCAGTGTGATTTACTTCGATATTTGCAAGTCGAACACAGGCGTTGATATTTCTTCGCCCATATTCCGTGCCATCGGGTGCCAGTCGCAGGAAATCACAGCCATCGCGTTGTCGCTGGATCGCAGACACTTGTTTGTTGCGGATGGCGATGGCTTGCTCTACGTGTTGGATAGCGACACATTGGAACCGCGATTCTCGCTCGGCTGGCATATCACGCGGATAAGTTCGCTGGCGATCTCGGCGGACGGGCGAACGCTCGCGACTGGCGGCGGCGATGGCGGCGTGAAACTCTGGCCGATCGACCGCATCCTGGCTGAACTTCTGTGATGCAAGTTCGGCTTGACGCAGTGCCGCTGTTTCCGCGAAAATTTGACGACAACGATGCTCTACGAAACAGACGATATTCGGGTGGAAGCGGATCGCGGCATCGCGACGCTGTGGCTCGATTTCCCTGGCCGCCGGGCGAATCGGCTGAACTTGCCGCGGATTCTGGCGATCGGGCGAGCCATCGAGATTGTCGCCCAAAATCCGTTCCTCGAAATTCTCGTCGTTCGCTCCGCAAAGCCGGCGGGTTTCTGTGCGGGTTACGATTTCGATGCGTTGGCGGAATTGAAAACCGATACCGAGTGTCGCGACTTTGCCGCCACCGGCGAACGCATTTTGCGCCAGTTGCGCGAAGCGCCGTTCGTTAGCCTCGCGATGATCCAGGGGCCGTGCCTCGGCCCTGGTTTGGAACTCGCGTTGAGTTGCGATTATCGCTTCGCGATTGCGAACCCGACCACCGAGATTGGCTTCGGTGCATTTGCCACAACCGTGCCGCCCTGCTGGGGCGAGTGGCCAATCGCCAGCGAACTTTACACCGCCCGCGAAGCTCATGCGAGGGGAATAATTGACCACGTTTGCACGGAGCGGCGCGCCAAAATCGATCTGCAAACCGTCCTCGATAACCTGCAACAGCGACCGCGTAATCGCCGCGTGACACCGCACTGTCACATCTCGCTGCGTTCCCCATTCGCGGCCGCCATGCTCAGTCCCAACACGCCCGCAGCCATCGGGTGGGCCGCACAACAACAGGAATATCGCGAACTTCCGCAACGGGTCGGCTTCGTCGGCGAACACTTCAGTTTCGCAAAGCGAATCGCCAACTACACGATTTGTGGCGTCGAAGTCTATTGCGATTTGATCGCACCCGATTTCAGCGAAGTCATCCGCCGCGGACTCGCCACGCCGTTAGAAATCATCGAGGCACGCAAGCGGATTCGCAACGGCCGCATCGAACGCCCGCTTGTTACGGATCTCATCGTGAATGCGCATTTGGAACCAAAATCGGTTTCGCAACACGTGGATAAAGCCGGTATACTGTTGCTATGAGAACGGTTATGTTCTCTCTGCCTGCCGTCTGTCGCATCGCGGTCTCCCAACGAGGCTCTCAGCATGGTTCCGTTCCGGAAACTTACGTTTGTTGTTGTCGCGCTATTCGTTTCGATGCAAGCACTTCGCGCCGACGACGCGAAAGCGATCGACTTCAACCGCGATATTCGGCCGATCCTTTCGAATAAATGCTACCAGTGTCACGGCCCCGATGAGAACGAACGCAAGGGCGATTTGCGTCTCGATACCGAGGCCGGTTCGCGTGCGGTCATCGACGATGTGATGGCCGTGGTGCCGGGGAAACCCGATGCGAGCGAGATGATGCACCGCGTAATGACGACCGAACGCGGTAAAGTGATGCCGCCGCCGAAGTCGGACAAGAAGCTGACCGCGAATGAAGTTCAGTTGCTACGAACGTGGATTCAGCAAGGCGGAAGATATGCAGCACACTGGGCGTACGAAAAGCCGTTGCGGCCCACCGTGCCAGCGGGCAGTTTGCCCAACCCGATCGATCGATTCTTGCTCGCGAAACTGCAAAAAGAGGGGCTAGCGTTCCTGCCCGAAGCGGATCGCTACACGCTCGCGCGGCGAGTTTCACTCGACCTAACGGGGCTGCCACCGACCGCGAAAGAAGTCGAAGAATTCGTCAAAGATGCCTCGCCGAACGCATACGAAAAGCTCGTCGACCGCTTGCTGGCGAAGCCGAGTTACGGCGAACACTGGTCGCGAATGTGGCTCGATCTGGCACGCTACGCCGACTCCGCCGGGTATGCCGACGACCCCGCGCGCACGATCTGGGCGTACCGCGACTATGTGATTCGTTCGTTCAATTCGAACAAGCCGTTCGACCAATTCACCATCGAACAGATCGCGGGCGACCTGTTGCCGAACCCAACCGACGAGCAACTGATCGCCACTGCGTTCCACCGCAACACGCTCACGAACAACGAGGGCGGCACCAGCGATGAAGAGTTCCGCAACGTCGCGGTCATCGATCGTGTCAACACGACACTGACGACGTGGATGGGGACATCGATCGCTTGCGCGCAGTGCCACACGCACAAATACGACCCGATTACGCAGAAGGAATTTTTC
>JANXNT010001266.1 GCA_025353985.1 Limnoglobus sp. | reverse complement strand
GTTTTCCACGAAGTTGGTTCAAGTCCGCCAAAATTAACGGGTCGTTCCCATTGACCAAGAACGTGTAGACTTGCGAGCGTTGTTCGCCGCACAGTGCGGTATTTTGCAATGGCTCGATCACGGGCCGAATCGCTTGGTGATGGCAACTCGTGCAGCCGCTGAAGCCCAAAACCAGCGATCCGACTACGAGTAAGCACGAACTTCGGTCCATCGTAAAACCCTCTAAACCGCGTCTCTTCGCTCCCTTCTAATAATCGGCAAGACTGCGCAAATCGGGTGAATCGATTCAAACTACCAACGCGCCGTACGCATCAGATGATTCTGAAATTGCCGGTTGCGCAGGCGGGGGCATCTAGGTAGTTTCAAATTGCGACTTCGCGACCGGTTTTCACCGATTCGCATTCGCGATAGCACATGACGAGCGCATCGCGGGCCAGCTTACCGCTCAGTAAATCGGACTCGCGGCCACTACTGACGCTGTCCACGGCCGTCTGAATTTCCGCCGCGAATGCCGAGATCGGGTCGCCACCGCCCACGAGTTGCGGCGCTTCGGATCGGCCATCTGCGGTGAGTAGCGTGAGTGCTACGCCGCCTGAATCGTAGAGCAATGTTGCCCGTTCGAGATAGATTTCGAAGCCGTGCGCGAATGGCCGACCGGGCATCGAGAGCGCCCCGCTCGAACACGTCACCGATGGGCCGCCGGGGCCGTAAAGGTACTGCGTCGTCAGGTAACTCACCGCACCGTTATGTTCGATGACACCGGTCGAAAATACCGCACGAGGTACGCCACAAACGAGGCCGATAAAGTGCGTGTCGTGGACGTGTAAATCGATCGCAGGGCCACCGGTTTTCGACGAATCGCCGATCTCCGCAGACCAATTCGGCTTCGCAATGATCCGCTTGAAATGCGCACCCAACAGCTTGCCATATTTTCCACTTCGGATCGTCTCGGCGGCGAACGCGAACTCCGGAAAGAACGGCAACACATGCGCGACCATCAGGAGTTTCCCCGATGATTTCGCCGCCGCCAACATCGCATCGGCTTGTCCGGGAAGCAGCGAAATCGCCTTCTCCACAAGTACATGCTTACCCGCTTGCAACGCTGCAATCGCCGTCGCTGGGTGTTGGTCGGTCGTGTTGCAGATGTCGATGAGGTCGATATTCGGGTCGGCCAACATCGCGTCGAGCGAGTCGTAAGTCCGAATGTCCGTGAGATCGACATGCCCCGGCTCGGGGCCGAAGTTCCCGCGCGTCTTTGTCCAGTCACCGGCAAGTTTTTTCGCATCGCGGCTACAAATCGCCACCACCTTCGCCCCCCGCAACCGCAACGCCGCAAGGTAGTGAATCCGGCCCATGAAACCTAAACCGACGATTCCGATCCGGATCATTTTTGAAACTCCATTTGACCATCCGCCGAACCCGTTCCCGCGTTCGATCATCCTATCGATTGAGGGTTTTGCGCGACATCAACGCGAACTGGCTGCCATGTGCGCGACGTGCCAATTCGATTACATCCCGCCGAATAACCGGTCGTAATCGGGCCATTCTTTCGGGTGGAGTAGACTCTTCTTGATGCCATAGCGGAGCGCGAGTTCGCGGAATTCTTTCGCTTTTACGCGGTTCTCGGCCTTCTCCTCGGCGAGTAACCCGTGGAAGCCGTATACCGCTTTTTGCGAGTAACGCAGTGCCGCGTTGATGTCCGTGACGGCGTCTTCGAACTTGCCGATAGCGGTGCGTGCCATCGCGCGGGTGTCGAGTAAGTACGGCTGTGGGCCGACACGCGCGATCGCTTTCTCGATCAACTCTATGGGGCGTGGGGTCGCGTCGTTGCGGTGCAAAATCAGCAACACTGCGAGATTGTTGAGCGCGACGACTTGGTTCGGTTCGCTCGCCAGTGCTTTCTCGTAAGCACGAATGGCATCGTCGTACTGTTCGCGGGACTCGAACACCAACGCTTGTGCGAGCACCCATTGCGAGTCTTTTGGTGTCAGCGCGGCTTGTTCGTCGATCCACTGCGATACTTCGAGAATCGTGCGATCCCACTCGGTGCGTTCGGCTGCGGGCACGTTCGGACGAACCCGCATCGCGACTGCGTTCTTGTAGAGTTGACCGCGTTGCAAGACCGTAATTTCCTTGTCGTCGATGCTGCGGATTGTGGCAATCGCCTTCATCTGATCGCCGGTCTGAATGTAGAACAGCGCGTGTGCCAAGAAGCGGTTCGGTAGCTTCGTCGTCTCGGCGGCACGTCGGTAAACCTCTTCGGCTTCTGCCGTGCAACCGATATCGACGAGCAACGGGCCGACGAGCGAAAGCAGCGTCGCCGGTTCGTTGGCGGCAGCGAATGCGAGCGGCCCTTTTGCGGCGACTTTCTTGTTCTCGAACTTCGCAAGGTAGCGTGCTTCTTCGGATATCGCCGACCATGTTTTCGGTGCCATCGCCTGAATGCGGTCGAGAGTCTCTCGGGCGGCGTCTTTCTTATTTGCTTGAACTTGCATCTGATGCAACAGCACGAGGTAATTCAGTGAAACCGGTCCGCGTGTGACTTGCCGGAGTGTAATCTCGGCCGCGATTGTGTTGCCTTCCTGGAAGTACAATATCGCCAATTTCACGCTGTCTTCGAGCGGCAACGGGTCTTGTGTCGCCGAATTTTCGATGAGCTTTTTCGCTTCGGCCCGTCGAAATGGATCGACGGTCATCGCGAACGCCTTCGCACGCACGTCTTTGGGGTTTATGCCCGATTTCAGGTTCTCTTCCAACAATGCGAGCGCACTCGGAAGTTGACTGTAGCCGTCGGGCCGCTGGACTTTATTTGCGGCCAAAGTCCGGCGTGCCCAGCGGCGTTGCACGTCGGGTGCGTTCGTTTTCAGTAGGCGTTCGCACTGCGCATCGGCGGCGGGCAGTTGCGCTGTTCGCAGGTAAAGTTCTGCCAACGCACGGATCAAGCCCGGCTCTTCGGCGTGCGTTTTCAAACCATCGAGGTAGATGCGTTCGGCCGCCAGATTCTCGCCGAGGATTTCCTGCGCACGGCCCAACACCGCAGGCAGATCGGCGGGATTTTGGAACGACGCCACCGCTGCCGTCAACGCCGTTTCCGCTTTCAGGTAAGTGGCTTTCGCGACTACCGTATCGCCCGTACTCGCTTGGGCGGCGATCAACCCGATCCAGCTATCCGGCGTTGCCGGGGCGAGTTTCGTTGCCTTCTCGAACGCGAGAATCGCTTCGGCTCGTTTGCCGTTCATTTGCAGCCAGTTCGCGCGGAAGAGTTGTTCGCGTGGGTTGTCCGATTTCTCGAGTTTCTGAATCAGCGCGAGCGTCGCATCCGAGGTGCGATTTCCCGTCGCGGCGTCGATGATCGCGAGTTGCTGGCGCAAGTCGTCCGGCAAACCCGCCGTCGCGTTTCGCGCTTCGAGTAACTTCCGTGCTTCCTCGGTTCGCCCGCTCGAAACGAGTCCGA
>JANXNT010001290.1 GCA_025353985.1 Limnoglobus sp. | reverse complement strand
TCGAACGGCGAACAGCGGCCACTTTGCGACAAGGCGCGGAGTTGTGCGAACCCCATCTGCGTGTACAGCGAATCGGGCCGCGAACAACCGCCCGCGAGCATCGCATCGGCACGCCCCGAAAGCAGTTCGTCGGCGGCCAGTTTGAGAGCGTACAGCGACGACGCACACGCGGCATCGAGCGTGAACGTGCCACCGCCGAGACCGAGCGCCTTCGCGAGTAACCCCGCCGGCAGCCCCACGGGATAGCGGTTCAAGCCCATTGATGGTTCGGTTTGTTCGATGCCGAAACGGGTGCCGAGATATTCGCGCGCAAGGTCCGACGCTTTCTCGGTCGGCAGGCAGATATTGCCGAGGATCGCACCGACGCGGCGACGGTCGATGGGGTCGGTCTTTGCGGAACGCCAAGCACGATTACCGACATCGAGAACGAGGTGAAACAGCGGATCGAGGCCCGCGAGCCATTCGGCATTCGCGGTGGTGCCTTCGAGGTCGGCGACGAACGGATCGAGGAAATAACCGCGTGGGGAGTAGACCGAATCCGGGTGCGGGATGCGGGCATCGTAACACTGGTCGGCGGGGATCGCCCAGCGACCATCGGGCACTTCGCGCGAACAGTCGCGGGCCTGTACGATGTTCTCCCAGAACAGGTCGAGGTCGGCCCCAGAACCGGGAAAGCGCCCCGCCGCACCGACGATCGCGATCCGCTCGCCACTCGTAGTCATCGATTCCCTTTTCGCACGGCGGACGGTAAGCACCTGCGGAACAAAACATTTAACCGCAGAGGGCGCAAAGTACTCAGAGAAGAAAAATCATGAGATGGTTCTAACCGGGATGGCCATGTTTCGCACCGATTGGAACGGTGCGGAAATCAGGAGTTTTTTACTCCGCGCTCTCTGCGAACTCCGCGGTTAAATTCTGCATCCTACTGTCGGACCAACGGCCCGAGTTGGTTGCGTCGGAATGCCTGGTTTAGGCCAGGGTCGATGACGCATTCGTAGTCTTGGACTTGGGCCACGAGCACGCCGTCGGAATCGAGGTAGTCCATGTCCGCACGGGCAAACGTACCGTTATCGCGGGTGACGCGAATGACGACGCGCGTGGGGCCAGCGGGGAACGAGCGTCGAAACTGCCGGTAGCGACCGAGGAAGCACGGCAGCGACCCCGCACCGTGTTGCGCGAAGCTCCAGAGGATCATCATCTGGAAGCTGGCATCGAGAACGAGCGGGTCGGCCACCCACGCGGATCGCAGCGGATTCAAGAACCATTCGGTCGTCGCCGGGGCCGGGTACGCGGTGCCGATGAACGCGGAATCGGTGAGGCCATCGACGGTTTCGATTCCGTGTAGGTCTGGCCCGTGGAACAGGAAATATCGGTACACATCTTCCGGCGGATGCTGGTACGGCAGCACCACGGGCGGTTTCTCGGGCTGCGGCGCTTTTGGTATCGCTGCCGTCAGCACGATCTCCCCGCGCGAATGCAACACCTCGCGGCCATCGCGGCGCTTACCACGCACTTCGACGGGCACGACGAACAATCCTTCTTGCCGCATCGCTCGCCCCGCCATCAGCCGGAGCGTAATCGAACTCGCGTCTTCGATCATGACGCCGTGCGTAATCCGCAGATCGTTGAACCCGTGGAAGACGAGGCCGGGGTTGCCGTGGAGCGCCGCGTGCGCCATCCATTCCATGTGGACTGCCATCGGCAAAACAGCGCGACCGTCGAGAACGTGCGAACGCAGTATCGGATGCGAAGGCACATCGACGACGCGCTCGAACACGACGCCGACTTCGGAGTTCGGCGGGTTCGAGTTCGGCGGACTCGCGGGCACAGCGGTCGTTCCCGAACCCGGTACTCGCGTCGTTGCGGATTTATTGATCGCGCCCGAAAGCCGTGCTTTGCTACCGAGTGCGAGAACCTCAACGGCCCGCCCCGCCGTGCTGAGTTCCTGCACGACGAACGTGCCGCCGGCGGTCAGCGGAATGAGGCCGACGCCTTCGGACTCGAACTGTTTCCGCAGCGTGGGCGTCACCATCCCGCCATCCCACGGCCCCCAGTTGATCGACACCACGCGCGAGTTCGGGCGTTTCCGGGCTTCGATCTGAGCGATTTTGTTCAGCACCTCGTTGGCGACCGCGTACGCCAGTTGGCCGGTTCGCCCCATTCGCCCCGTGATCGACCCGAACAGCACGACGGCCTTCAGTTCGTCGCCGCTGAGCAAGTCGAGGATGTGTTTGATGCCGTCGACTTTCGTCGAATAGACGTAGTCGAACTGCTCGGTGGTCAGCGTTTCGATGCGACGATCCGCAAGCACGCCCGCGCCGTGGATGACGGCCGTGATCGCCCCGAACTTCACCTTCACCTGATGGATGAGGTCCGCAACCGCACGCCCCGATGACACGTTCACCGGGAAGTACACGACTCGCGCGCCGGTCGATTCGACCCGCGATAACGTCTGGCGGATCTCGCGTTGCGAGACGATTTTGGCGAACTGCTCGTTGATGAGCTTCGGCGTGGCCTCGGCCCCAAGGTGTTCGACGATGGCTTTCTTAAGCGAGGGTTCATCGACGATACCAGCCGACCACGCGAGTTCGGGGCCACTCGGTGTGGGCGTCCGCCCTGTCAAGACGAGCGTACACTTGTAGGCTTGTGCGAGCGCGATAGCGGCTTCGGCGGTCACGCCACGTGCCCCGCCGGTGATCAGCACGACGTCCTTCGTCCCGAGCGCGAACGATTGTGCGGTCATCCGTCGTACGGTCCGCGCGAGTTCGAGCGTACACCGGTGCGTGGGGGAAATGCCGACTTCGATCGGGCCGCCTCCGAGAACTTCCTCGATGACGGCGGTGGCCGCGCCTGCCGGTTCGTCGGCGATGTACGCGGGCATCACGTCGATCGCTTTGCACGAGATTTCGGGCCACTCGTGCTTGAGCGTTTTGATGAGTCCCGCCAGTCCGCCGCCGGTGGCGTCCGCGTTCGGCGCAATGTCGCCGAGGCCGAAGAGGCCATCGAGCCGCGCGACGGTCACGATGACGGCCGACGAGCTTTGACGGGCGATTTGCCGTAACCGTGGCCCCGCCGTTTGCACCCACTGGAACGCGAGGCGGTTCAACGACATCGAGTTCGGGATCGTCGCCGGGGCAACGAGAACCAGCCCCGAAAGCGCGCCCGACGATTTCACGGTGCCAACGGACATCCACGGGACGAGCCGCGGCTGGTAGCCCATCGCCGCGAGTTGGTTGGCAATCTCGCGCGTGAACGGTTCTTCCTCGGCGACGAGCCAGATTTCGCCGCCTTCCAGCAGGGGGATCGGCGCGCGATCCGCGCTGAGATCCATGTCCATGAACTGGAGGATACTCCGCTCGACGGCATCGCTCGTGTAACCGGCGTTCGCGCTGTCGGTTCCCGATGGGATCGTCGGCGTGTGCGAGCCGTTCTTACTCGGCGTTTGCGTCGGTTTCGCGGGCAGAATCGACGACACGTGCTCCGTCTTCGGCGCGTTCAGTTCCGAAATCGGCGTCGGCGTCTCGTGCGTTTTCTGGATAATGTCCAACGCTTTCGAATCGACCGAGTTCGTCGCGGGCGTCACGAGCTGCGATGGCAATA
>JANXNT010001174.1 GCA_025353985.1 Limnoglobus sp. | reverse complement strand
AACGGTCGTTCGTCCGAGTGCGTTCTGTCAATTTCTGACGGTATATCCGGTCACCCACACAGTTTCGCGAATTCAATAAGTTTTAGTTTAATTGACGTAAGTCGACTTTTGCACACTGTCACGGACGGTACCCAAAAGTGTCTCAAAATGATATAGAAATGTCGCTTCCGGTCAATCTTGGTGCCATATTGGTACCCATTCGGTCGATATTTGGTCCGATTTGGTCGATGCTTTTGCCGAGTGCCAATCGAATGTTCTTCGACGTAAACCACAACATGAGTTCGAGTTGCGGCAAAATACTCTGAATCAAATCAGCGAAAGCCGATCAAAAAGTGGCATTTTGGGACGAAAAAACACCCGAAAACACGGTTTTAAAACTTTCACAATTCGGACTTACGTCGATTATGAGAGGCCTAAATTCGCCCCAGCCAGACGAAAACGAGAATCACAGTGGCGAGAATCAATCGATAAACGATGAACACGCCCATCGTGTATTTTCGCAGAAAACCCATCAGGAACGCGATTGACCAATAGCCGACGATGCCCGCAATGGTCGTTCCGATGAGCATCGCCATCGCCTGATCGCCCGCCCTGGCGGCGAGTTCCGGGTCCGATTGGACCTTCATAAGCCAACCGACCAGATCTTTCATCCCAGCCGCAAACACGCTCGGTAACGACAACAAGAACGAGAAACGCGCTGCGTTGGCACGTGTGAGACCCGCAAACAAACCGGCGGTGATCGTCGTTCCCGAACGCGATGCGCCCGGCATCAGTGCCAGTGCCTGCCAGGCTCCGATGAACACCGCATCGAACCAGCTAAGTTGGTTCGATTCTCGCAAAACCGCACCGCGACGTGCCTGGCGTTTCGTCCAAAGTTCCGATGCGAGCATGAGCAGTGCAAACACGATCGAAACGACCGCAATCGATGGCGGGTTGTAGAACTTTTCCTTTAGCACCTTCGAAAACAGCAACCCGATGGCCACAACCGGAATCGTGCCCACGATGATGAACTTGACCAGGCGACCTTCGGGCGTTGCGCTGGTGAAGATGCGATTTTCGTATAAATCGCGATAAAACGCCTGAACTAGCGAGAGGATATCGCGACGAAAGTAAACGAACACCGCCACGAGCGTGCCCAATTGGACGACGACCGTGAACGGATCGTGTTTGAGTTCCTCACGGCTACGGCCGAGCCATTCCTGAACGAGCAACAAGTGCGCCGTGCTGCTGATCGGCAGAAACTCGGTGAGGCCTTGAACGACGCCGAGCAGTACAGCTTGCCAATAAGGCATGAATCGATTTCCTTGGGGACTTTTAGACTGACTTCGCCCAACTTGGCGGAACGACTTGGCCGTTGACGGCGAGCGATCGCGCACTCACTTGTAGGACACGCAGGAAGCCTTCGCTGTCGGCGTGGTTGAATTCACCGATCGCTTCCATCGAGGCGTTGCTCTCCGAGTACAGTTGCGAAGGCACATCGGTTGCCGATTCGAAGTGAATCCCGCCCTTGTACAGTTTCATCTGGATCGTGCCGGTCATTTGCTCGATCACGGGAACCAAGGCGTTTCTTGCCATCCGGGTGGCCAAATCGAAGCCGTAACCCTGGTAAATCTGCTTCGCGACGAACGGCGAAAGTTGATCGAACAACTCGCGCGAACGGCGATCGAGCACGAGTTGCATCAGGTAGGCGTATGCCGTGCCGAGGAGTTCCATGCCGGGGGCTTCGTAGACGCCACGCGATTTGATGCCGACGAAGCGATTTTCGACGAGGTGCGTGCAGATGCCGATCGCGTGCTTGCCACCGATGGCGTTCGCGAGTTGAATCGCTTGAAACGCATTGACGCTTTTGCCGTTAATCGAGACGGGGCGGCCGAGTTTGAAGTCGATGGTGACATCTTCCGGCGCACTCGGTGCATCGACGGGTTTCACGCCCATTCCGGGCGTTACGAACCACGGGCCAACGGTCAGTTGTTCGAGTTGGCCCGCTTCGTGCGTTAAGCCCAGCAGGTTCGCGTCCGTACTGTAAGGGGCCGCTTTCGAGACTTTGATCGGCAGCTTACGCTTCTCGCAATAGTCGATCATTTCGGTACGGCCGCGGAACGTACCCAGGAACGCTTCGTCTCGCCACGGGGCATACACGGCAATGTCCGGCGCGAGCATATTCGTACACAATTGGAAGCGAACTTGATCGTTCCCACGCCCAGTGGCACCGTGGCCGAGAATCTTGATGCCACGCTTCTTCATCTCCGGAATCAGCCCGGCCACGATCACGTGTCGGCCGATCCCCGTCGTGTTCCAGTACGCGCCTTCGTAACGGGCTTGAAACTGAATGACTTCGATACCGCTCTCGGCGATCATCTCGTGCAACGGCACCGCGACGTATTCGTCGGCACCGCAGGCACGCATCCGGTCTTCAATCTCCGCGAAGTTGGACTCGTCCGGTTGGGCAATGTCGGCGGTGAAGCAGACGACGCGAACGCCATGCTCGGTGAGCCATTTCGTGACGGTGCAAGAATCGAGGCCACCCGAAGCCGCGAAGGCGACGGTTTGCCCTTTCAGATCGGCGAGTTTTGTCATCGGTGTCAATCTCCGTGTGCTTGTTCAATGGACTACTGTAGAAATACGGAATATGAACCGCTTCCGCCTCCTGATCCCGGATAGACTTTTTGACGAAATGATCGCACACGCACACCGCGAATATCCGCTCGAATGTTGCGGATTGCTTGCGGGGCTGCGGGAAGATGGCCTTGTGACCGCACGCTATCCGCTCGTGAATATCCGCGCGAGCGAAACCGAGTTTCTATCGGATCCTCAAAGCATGTTTGCCGCGATGCGGCAGATGCGAGCCGATGACACGATGATTCTGGCGGTGTATCATTCGCACCCGTCGAGCGAGCCGATTCCGAGCCGGAAGGATTGCGAGCAGCGTTACGCCGACGATGTCGCCTGTGTGATTGTGGGCATGAAGGAAGTGATTACGACCCGCGTTTGGTGGCTTTCGGAAGCGAATTACCAAGAGGCAGAATGGCAAATTCTCAACGTAAAACGCGGCGAGTAAACTCGCCGCGTCGTTGGTAGTCATTTCCGAATCGATCAGTCGTCGGTGCCTGCTGCTTTGCCGATCGAATCGCCAGTGAGCTTCACCGTCATTTTGACGTCGTTCTTGTCAACTTTGCTCTTCAGCGACTTGGTCACGTCGCCGATGATCGGCTTCATGTTTGCGTTCTGCATCGCGATGAACGGTAGGAACGCCTTGGCTTTGCCGAGGAGTTCATCGACGGTGCCACCGAAGTCTTCGGCCGCGTCGCCATCCTTCATGCTCATAATCACTTCGATTGCGACATCGGTCGTCACTCGCAGCGTGAACGCCGAGCTTTTCAGCTTCTCGAGTTGTTTCTTGAGTTTTTCCACGTCGTCGAACAGCGGGTTCGGTGGGATTTCGCCAACCTTGCCGGTCGACACGCCGCACGCAAACACCGACGCTTTGCCGTCCATTTGCTCGATGAGTGCGATCAAGTCTTTCTTCATCTGTGGCTTAGCGGCTTTATCGTCGGCCGCTTTCATTGCAGAGACGACGAGCTTCTTGTCGGTTGCCACGAGAACGGTTTTGTCGTCGGCGACCGTCAGGTAAATTGGTTCGGGGCGATTCTCGAAGGTCACTTTGACGAGCGTGTAATCGCCTTCGGTAACGATAGCGACCTTGTCGCCGTCTTTCTTAGCCGCGACTTTCGCCGCTTCGAACAGCTTTTCCGCATCGAACTTGCCGCGAACGACAATCACGCCTTTCAGGTCTTTCGGATCTTCACCCCAAACGCCGCCCGTAAAGCTGTCGATGTCTTTCAGTGGGTCCAATCCCAATGCCTGAAGCGACTTTTGGGCTTCGTTGCCAGCGAGTGCCTGTTTGATCTGTGCGAGGGCGTACTTTTTGACCAAGTCGGACTCGAGGATTTGCTTGATATTCACCTGAAACACTTGCTCGGTTTCAGCGGGGAGCAGTTTCTCGACATCGGCCGCACGCGAGGGTGCGGTGGACAAGCCGAATGCGAACACGGCCACGGCAAACAGTTTGAGGCTGACGGTTTTCATGAGATTCCTCAGACATTTTCGCGGGCGAAACCGGCAGACACTCCGCCAGTTTCGCAAAACTACTCGAACTACCTTATCACGTTAGGTAAGGTTTCACAGGGAAGCGAACTTACACTCGCAATTCGACTCGCAGCATTCGTATCATCGCCCGGCAAAATTCGGGCAGATCATCGGGGCCACGGCCAGTCACGATGTTGCCATCGATTACGAACGGCAAATCCTTGTAAACCGCCCCTGCAGCACGCACATCGTCGCGGATTCCTGGCGAACAGGTGACGGTTCGGCCATCGAGACAACCCGCACTGATGAGCACTTGGGCACCGTGGCCAATCGCTGCAATTACACCGTCTTGTGCGAAAGTCCGAGCCACATCGACGGCCGCTTCGCGGATTCGCAGTTTCTCGCAAGCCAGGCCATCGGGGATCAGTAGCAGATCGTAATCCGATGGAATCACATCGTGAATCCGCAGATTCGGCTCGATTTGGTAACCGTGCATCCCCGTCAGGCCGTGCAGTAGCGGGCTGGCGAGCGTCACGCGAACGCCTTCTTCCCGCAGCCGATACCACGGCAAGAACAGTGTCAAATCCTCGAATTGGTCGGCTACGAATATCAACGCTTTCATGCGGAGTCTCGGTTCGGGTCATTCACGGCTGGGTGTCGGATATTAGCACGCTTCAATTAACTGGGAAGAGCGAATCCAAAATGGCCTCTCATAATCGACGTAAGTCCAAATTGTAAAAGTTCCAAGACCGTGTTTTCGGGTGTTTTTTCGTCTCAAAATGCCATTTTTTGATCGCAAATCGCTGATCGGTTCGTGGCGGTTTTGCCGTATCCTGAATTCCCGTCGCGGTTTGCGTCGATGGACATCGATTCGACACTCGGCGCAAGTACCGATCTTTTCGGGTCACAATGCGACCTAAAATCGACCGTGCGCGCCTTTTCTGTGTCATTTGCGCGCACTTTTGGGTCATTTG
>JANXNT010001165.1 GCA_025353985.1 Limnoglobus sp. | reverse complement strand
GTGATCGGCGCGAAGCTGGCATCGAGCGCGATGCGGGCATCGGCGATCGCCTCGGGATATTGACCGAGGCGGGCACGCATCACGCCGCGGCTGGCGATCGCGGACACGTTCTTCGGGTCGAGTTTAATGACCGTGCTCAGTGCTTCGAGGCACTCGGCGAGGCGATTGGTTTCGCCCAGAACGTGCGCCCGATACAGGTGCGTCGCTGGCGATTTCGGGTTGAGCGCGACGGCGTTATCGAATGCTTTCAGCGCCGCGACTTTGTCCGTTGCGAGTAGGTCGATACCGCGATGGATCCAGCCATCCTCGTTCGAAGGATCGGCGAGATCGGCTTCGGCTCCTGCGGCATCGCCGGTCAATTTTCGTAGCTTCGCGCGGATCGGTATCACGCGCGTGTGGGCGGCCCCGTTACCAATTGCGGCATCGGCGTCGGCGAGCGCCTCCGGATACATCATCAACTTCTCGCGGGCTTCGGCACGGACCAAAAACGCATCGGCAAAGGTCGGCTGCGCGAGCAACACCGCCGTCATATCTTGCTCGGCCGCCTCCGCATCGCCTAACCGCAACAACGCTAACCCACGATTGTATCTGGCGAACGCGGAATCCGAATCGAGTGCCAACACGCTCGTGAAACAACCGCGTGCCGCCTCCCACTGACCCAACGATAGCTGGCAGACGCCTTCGCCGTAATACGGCCAAACCGCCTTCGGGTTCAGCGTTTGCGACTTGTGGAACAGCTTGATCGCCGCTTCGTAACGGCCCGCATCGAGTTCGACCGTCGCCGCTTGATGGTAATCGCGCGACGTTTGTGCGGGCGTCACGGCGAGTGCAGTAACCGCGACGCCGAGATCGTCGGCGCGGCCGAGCCGCTTGAACATCGTCTCGCGTTGGATGTACAGCAATCGCGGCGGGTTGTCGCCCGCTAGCTCGCCAGCACGGGCATTCGATTTCACCGCTTCGTCCATCTCGGCGGCATCCGCTGGCTTCTGTGCAATCGCTCGCAACCAGTGTCCGCGTGCCAGCATCAAATTCAAATCGACGAGTTCGCGGCGGAGTTCCTCGCGCTGTTCGGCGGGCAACGCCGCCACATGTCGTTTTCGTTCCCAATCGGCTGCATCCGCACCGAACTTCGTCAGCGCGAGTTTCGCTTTTTCCACACCGCGAGCGAGTGATGGCACATCGGCAGGGTCGGCGAGCAGGAACCGCTTTGCTTCGTTGGTTTCTTCACGAAACTCGCGATAGACTTGCTCCGCTTCGAGTCGCACCAAGCGCGAGCGATTCGCCAAAGCACCGGCCCCGACGGACAGCAGAATCACGCCCAGAAACGCCCCGATCATCGTCGTCGAAGTCAGGTATGGGTGTCGGCGTCGCCACTTGTGCACCCGTTCGCGGATCGATCGTTCTTTGGCAAATTTCAGCGGTTGATCGTTCAAGTATCGATGTAAATCTTCGCGCAAGTCCGTCGCCGTGGAGTAGCGATCCATTGGCTCGAACGCCAGGCATTTGAGGATGATTGATTCTAGCCCGTACGATACATCGCGGTTGTAAATGCGGATCGATTTCAGCGGACCGGCTTTGCGTTCCTCGATCAACTTCTTCACCGCATCCGACGTCGATTCCGATGGCATCCGAAACGGGTACTGCCCCGTCAGCAGTTCGTACAGCACGATACCGAGTGAATAAATGTCGCTGCGGGCATCGGCGCTAGGCAACCCGGTAATCACTTCGCGTAGATGTTCGGGAGCCATGTACGCCAACGTGCCGCCGAGTGTCGGGTTCGGGACCGACGCCCGCAGCAGCAATTCTTCCGAGACGCCGAAGTCCAGAAGCATCGGCTGGCCGTCGTCGGTGAGCAAGATGTTTGCGGGTTTGATGTCGCGGTGAATGATGCCGCGATCGTGCGCGTGCGCCATGCCGTCGGTGAGGCGGATCGCGAGCCAGACGATGGCGCGGACGTAGCTGACCGACGCGAGCAAGCCGAAGACAGCATCGGTGGTCGATTCTTCGTGCCGTTCGCGCGGGTGGGATTCGGGGGTTTCGGGCAGAACTTGCCGCGACGTGTTTAGGTAGCGAAACGTATCGACGAACGCGCGGCCCGTTGCGGGGATGGCGGCATTCTCACGATATTGCCGGAGTAGATTTTGCAGCGTCGTCGTGCCGAAGTACGGCATACAGACCGCCTGAAGCGGCCCCGATCGGTGAACCGAGTACACCGGCACAATGTTCGTGTGCTGCAACTTGGCAAGCGCTCGCGATTCCCCGGCAAGATCGGCAGAGACTTTGAGCACGACGAAGCGACCCGCAAGGTTCTCTTGCGTGGCCAAAAACACCCGCCCGAACGCCCCGCTGCCGATTTCGCGAACGAGTTGGAAACCGTACGCCGTCTCGCCGGGCTTCGGCATCGCCAACATCGCCGTGACCATGCGATCCGTGTGCATCGGAAAATTCGAC
>JANXNT010001115.1 GCA_025353985.1 Limnoglobus sp. | reverse complement strand
TCCGCGTCGATGACCCCGCAGACCTATTGGGCCGCTTGCACCATCAACGGCGGCGAAGTCTTTAGTGACGATTGGTAAGAGGTTACTTCTCGATATTCGTTTTCTGTACTTCACCCTCCGGAAGTCGTGGCTTGAGGGAGGGGCGGGAGTTGGCCGGTGGTGATGTAGGTTCGCAGTGCGGCCTCAGGGCGTTTGGCACGCTCGGTTATAGTTACGGCTACGGGTATGGGGGAGTTTCGGGCTATCCGGGCAGCGAACTCAGGGCGATTCGCAACCCAGGAAACGACGTACTGTCGGAGACGAATGGGCAGGGGCGCGGAGTAGTTGATGGGAACCGTTTCTGGCGCTCGGCACTAGAGGTGCGATTGCCATGAAAACGCTGATGGCTAATCTAAAATCATGTCCGATGTGACTCGCATTCTCGACTCAGCTGCTGCGGGAGATCCCAAAGCGGCGTCCGAACTTCTGCCGCTCGTTTACGATGAGTTGCGAAAGTTGGCGGCGGCGCGCATGGCCCAGGAAACCGCCGACCAAACTCTCCAACCCACGGCATTAGTTCACGAAGCGTACCTTCGTCTCGTCGGGAACACGGACTCGCCACGATGGCAAAATCGCGGCCACTTTTTCGCCGCTGCGGCGGAGGCGATGCGACGGATCCTCATCGAATCCGCTCGCCGGAAACTCGGCCCGGAACACGGTGGTCATCTCAATCGTCAAGAGTTTGCGTTCGATGTTCCTGCCGAGTTCGGTCGCTCCGATCAATTGCTCCATCTCGACGAAGCGCTCGACCGACTCGCGGCCGTGGAACCGCGGGCCGCCGAGGTGGTGAAACTGCGGTTCTTCGCTGGTCTCACGGTCGCCGAAGTCGCCCTCGCCCTCGACATTTCCCCACGCACCGCGGACGCCGACTGGGCCTACGCTCGGGCCTGGCTCGTCACTGCCATGCGCGAAGCGTAACGTACGCTTTCGGAAAATATTCCGAAATCCCCTGCGCGATTTCGTCCTCACGCTCGCATTGATTGGTGTCGCGGTTCGTTCCAGTATGTTGGCAACAACAGCTGTTGACATTTTGCCCATTCCGCTATCTGTCGAGTGCCCCATGTGCGAACGTGCGATATTTGAAGAGGCGCTTCACCACTCGGACCTCGGTCAACGATTGGCGTACCTCGATCAGGCGTGCGCCGGAGACGATGTTCTGCGTACCCGGATCGAAGTGTTGCTGGCATCGCATTCCATGGCGAGTGAGTATCTCAAGGTACCGGATGTACGCGAAATGCATGCCCCGATGACGGTGACACATCGACCCGACTCAGCCAAAGACGGCGGGGTTGAGACGACTTCCGAAGACGATGCGTCGCTCGCATTTCTCGGACCGACCACCCGCTCCGACTCGCTCGGTCGAATCGGGCATTACGAAGTCCTTCAGATTCTCGGCAAAGGTGGCTTTGGAATCGTTTACCGGGCCTTCGACGATGTCCTGCATCGGGTCGTTGCGGTGAAGGTACTGTCCCCGCAGATGGCTGTCACATCGCCGGCCCGCAAACGGTTCTTGCACGAGGCCCGGTCATCGGCTGCCGTGCGGCACGAAAACGTGGTGCAAGTTTACGAAGTCGGCGAGACACCACTGCCTTTCATCGTCATGGAATTTATCCCAGGGGAGACGCTGCAACAGCGGCTCAATCGGGTCGGTCCTGTAGATGTGTCAGATGTGCTGCGAATCGGCAAACAAATTGCGGAAGGGTTGGCCGCTGCTCATGCCACCGACCTGATCCACCGGGACATCAAACCGGCCAACGTGATGATCAAAGGGGGACAAAAGGCGAAGATCACGGACTTCGGTCTCGCCCGCGCCGCCGACGACGCCACCATGACACAAACGGGTCAGGTCGCGGGGACACCGCTGTACATGGCTCCCGAGCAGGCCAATGGGGAAAAGCTCGACCATCGGGCGG
>JANXNT010001079.1 GCA_025353985.1 Limnoglobus sp. | reverse complement strand
CGTCGAACGCACCGGCGGCAAACAGTTTTTCGATCGCGTAGCCGATGATTTCACCGGGGCAATCGTCGAGGTTCGTTTCGAGAACCGTTACCGTCTCCGCCTGACTTCCGGACTGGCCCACCAGCAATCGCAACATGTTCGGTTGCTCGATCGGGTCTTTCGTCCCCGCGCCGTGGCCGATGCGTTCGATGGTCATCGTCGGGGTGTCGACGTATTCCGTCACGACGCTGGTGAGGATCGCCACGCCGGTTGGTGTGGCGAGTTCGCCGCGTACGGGGCAGTTCGCGATTGGCACGCCTTTGAGCAATTCTGCGGTGCCAGGCGTGGGAACGGGCATAATTCCGTGGGCGCATTTTACCGTGCCACTACCGACCGCCACGGGCGACGATGTGAAACGGTCGGCCCCGAGCAGATCCAAACCGACGGCCGCACCGATGATGTCCGCGATGCTATCGAGCGCCCCGACTTCGTGGAAATGCACTCGCTCAAACGGCATCCCGTGGGCCACCGATTCCGCGAGTGCGACTTTGCGGAAGATCGTGCTCGCGAGTTCGCGTTGCTTCGGCGAGATCGCCGCCCTTGCCAGAATCGCTTCGATATCAGGCAGAAACCGATAATCCTCTTCGTCTTTGGCGTGGACGGTCACCTTCGTAGCGGCGAACCCACAGCGTTTCACTTTCTCGATTTCTAGCTCGATCGGCAGGTTTAACGAAGTCAGTGCCGTGCGAATCGCGGTCGCATCGACGCCCCCATCAATGACGGCACCGAGAACCATGTCGCCACTAATCCCACTAAAACAGTCGAAATGTACGGTTCGCACCGATCGTCCTCCGGTTGCCGATTCTCGTCCTAAAATACTGTTACGGAATTTGACCCCAAGCGACTGAGAATGGAAATGATCCACGAGCCGAAGCTTCTCGAACGACTCGTTAGCCTGGCGCAACCCGATGGCGGTTGGGGTTACCGCGACGGTCAACCCGGCCACCTCGAACCGACCTGTTACGCATTACTTGCACTTGCGGCGGAACCGCAAAAGTACGCGGCCAGTATCGCCAACGGGCTGCGTTCGTTGCAATCGCACGCGCAAGCCGATGGCAGTTTCCGCCTCACGCGCGGCCGTCCCCAAGCCGTCTGGCCAACGTCAATGGTGTTGTTCGCCAAGCACAGTACCGGCGTACCCGCAACGGATTTGTCGCGAACAGCAGAGCGGTTGCTCACGGTCGAAGGGCGTGTATTAAAGGCCGACCCCGAAGTTGCGGACATGGTCGATATCGATGTGCGATTGATGGGCTGGCCGTGGTCCGAAGATACGTTTTCGTGGGTCGAACCGACCGCGTGGGCGTGCCTGGCGTTGCGTGCCGTGGGCAAGGGCGTTCACCCGCGTGTGCGGGAAGGCTTGCAACTTTTGCTGGATCGGGCCTTCGAAACGGGCGGAGCAAATTATGGCAACCGCACGGTACTCGGCAAGTCGACCGAGCCGATTCCGGGGCCGACGGCGGTGCTGCTAATCGCGTTGCAAGGGATCGCGGACAACCCGCGAATCGACGCGGCCAAAGGCTACCTTCGCGTTCATGCGGAACAAACGACGGACCTCGAACACCTCGCCTGGATCCGCATCGCGCTGACGTGCCATGCCACCGATGCGACGACCGTGTCCGCGCTGCCCCGCATCGACGCGCGCATTCGCGAATCGCTGGAAATCGAGCTGAATGCGAGCGTCGGCGAGGGCCTGAGTGCGGGGCCGTTACGGGTGGCACTTGCGGCGATTGCTTTGAATGCGGACGTGCAGAACCCGTTCAAACTCTCCGATGGTGTGCCGCTGCCAAGCGATTGCCCCGCGTTCGCGGACAAGGCGAACACCGCCGTCAAGAAGTCCGAAGCGCGTTCGTCTGGCGAGCGCGTTGGGCAGTTTTTCCGTGGCATCATGGTCCGTGGCATGAGCGCGCTGCGTGCGCTTCCCGCGCAGTCCGGCGTTTATATCGGTAAGTGTGCCATGTACGACGACACGATGTTGGCCGTGCTGAAAGCCCAGTACGAATGCTTCCGCCAGAGTGTGCCGATAAAGGGCAAGCGAGTCGTGCTGAAGCCGAACCTCGTCGAGTACCACAAAGACAAAGTCATCAACACCGATCCGCGATTCGTCGATGCCGTCATCCGCTTGTTCCAGGAAGAAGGGGCCGCAGAAGTGATCGTAGCCGAGGGGCCGGGACACTGGCGGAACGTGCAATTTCTGGTGAACGAAAGCGGCCTCGGCGACGTGCTTCGCAAGCGCAACGTCCGCTTCGTCGACATCAATCACGACGAGCCAATCAAGATGCTGAACCTCGGGCGAACGACCGGGCTAGAGTTCTTGTACCTTTCGCAAACCGTGCTGAACGCGGACGTGTTCGTGTCGTTGCCGAAGCTGAAAACGCACCATTGGGCCGGTGCAACGCTATCCCTGAAGAACCTCTTCGGCACGTTACCCGGCATCTGTTATGGATGGCCGAAAAACGAACTGCACTGGCGTGGCATTCACAATAGCATCGTCGATATTGCCTGCACGCACACGCCGCACCTCGCGATTGTCGATGGCATCATCGGTATGGAAGGCGACGGCCCGCTCAACGGCACGGCGAAGCCGTGCGGGGCGATCATCATGGGGAACGACCTCGTCGCCGTCGATGCGACGTGTTGCCGCCTGATGCAGTTACCGCCGGAGCGCGTGCCGACGATCGTGCTCGCCACCGAGAAACGATTGGGCCATATGAGTGAGCAAAAAATCGTGCAACTCGGCGCGAGCATCGACGAACTCGCGACGTTTTTCGAACGCCCACCTGGCATCGAATCGCAACTTTTAAAAGAACCGGTGAAGGTTTGACCGGTTTCTGATACTGTTCGCAGTAGCACGATCTTACGTACGAATGCGGGGGAAAAGTCATGTCTGAAGAGCGCGTATCGGTCGGTTCGAGTTACAAGGAAGCGATATTCGGTATCGCAGTCGGCGGTGCCGCAATCGGGATCATCGGTGGCTTGTCGCTGTTTGCTTTCGAGGCGGATTGGGCGCTCGGGGTAACGGGTGCCGGGTTGATTATGGGGATTCTCGCACTCGCGCGCGGCTATGCGATTAGTCGAAAGCGCCGCTGGATTACGCCGAACGATGAAGGCTTCCTTCTCGAAGATACACGCGG
>JANXNT010001020.1 GCA_025353985.1 Limnoglobus sp. | reverse complement strand
AGTTGCCCTTTGCGCAAACGGTGCGAATCGACGCGGGCCTGGCAACAGAGCAAACGCTCGGCGAGTTCCACACGGGCCTGTTCGAGGCTGACGAAGAAAACGGGAAGCCCTTCCTCGACGATGACGTGCCGGACGATGTTCAGCGCGAACGCGGTTTTCCCGACGCTGGGGCGTGCCGCGATGATGACGAGTTCGTTGTTCTGCATCCCTGCCGTGAGGTTGTCGAGATCGATGTACCCCGTCGGCACGCCACTCACCGAGAGGTTCTTGTTCGACTGCCGATAGTCGATGCGGTCGAATGCCTCGCCGAGTGCGTCGCCGAGCGATTTCGTCTCGCCGGTGGTGCCTTTCTCGGCGATTTCGAGGATTTGGCGTTCGGCCATTCCGAGGAGTTCGTCGGCCGGGATGCTGCCATCGTACGCGTCGCGAAGGAGTTCCGTGCTCGCGTGGATGAGGTTGCGAATGATCGCTTTTTCGCGAACGATACGGGCATAATGCTCCGCGTTCGCCGCCGTTGGGGCGCTGTCGAAAAGCTCCGCAATGTACGCCGCCCCGCCCACGTCTTCGAGTTGCTTGCGCTTCTTGAGTTCTTCGAACAACAGCACGGTGTCGATCGGCCGTGCGGAGTCGTAGATGTCCTTAATCGCGTGGAAGATTTTCTGGTTGGCGTCGTAGTAGAAGTTGTCGGGCCGAATCACTTGCAGAATATCGGACATCACCTGGTTATCGCGCAGCACACTACCGATGACGCCCATCTCGGCTTCTTTACTCTGCGGCGGCATCCGGTCTTCGAGCATTCCGGCGTTGGACATGATGGCTCCCGTAACAAAAAAACGGCTCGGGTGCGACCCCGAGCCGTTCTTCGATTGTATCCGTTTGGTTTACTTCTTCGGCGCGGCTTGCAGAATGCCGACGACCAGAACTTGCACCTTCGATTCGATCCCGAAACCGAGCGACAATGGAATTTCCGACAGGATGTTAGCTTCCTTGATCGGGTGTTCCAACTTCACCATGTCGGGTTCGACCATCAGGTTCTTAGCCTTCAGAGCCTTGCTGACTTCGACTGGGCCGATCGAACCGTACAAGTGACCGTCGTCGGTCGCGTTGGCTTCGATCGTCACGGCGGCCAGACGCATGAGTTGCTCGGCGAGCACCTTGAGGTCGGCGATCTTCGCTTCGCGGGCCTTGAACACCTGAATCTTGTAGACTTCGAGGCGCTTCAGATTGTGCGGATCGGGGATGAGTGCCAGGCCGTAAGGTAGCAAGTAATTGCGACCGTAGCCGGGCTTCACTTCGACGATTTCACCTTGTTTGCCAAGGTGAACGACGTCTTCGATCAACACCAACTGCATTCCGCCGTTCGGGCCTTTCATCATCTGTTGACGACGTTTGACCTTCGGCTTTGGCAGAACCCGTTCGCCTTTGGTGGCGGGTGTCACGGGTGTTTTCGATTTGGGCTTGCTCGACTTTGTCTTCGCCATGTGAATCCGGAACCTTTCGCCTGTCCGCGGCAACGCACATCGTGCGACCGGTTAGGGGTGGAGG
>JANXNT010000993.1 GCA_025353985.1 Limnoglobus sp. | reverse complement strand
CATCGTAGAACCGCACGTCGGCGGCATTCAGTTTCAGTTTCGCGTCGCCGTGCATCCCGCTGAAATGCTCGAGTTTCACTTGCGTGCCATCGTACTTTAACCGCCCAGCCAGCCGATCGATCGCGATGGGGAAGAAGTCCGGCGTGACGCTTGGCCCCTCAAAATGGAACGCAAGTTTCAGGTCGGTTGCCGGATTGAACGGCACAGTCGGCGTCTCGGTTGCGGGCCGATCTCGCCCCATTAACCGCCCGTATGATTGTGGCACGCTCGGCGGTAACACGGGGCCGAATGGCGGCCGCGTCGGGTTTCCCGTGATTGCAACGCGGTCGATGATATCGACATCGACCGCAAACGTCAGTTGGCCACGCGGCGAAAAGGTCCGCCAGATGTTATCGAGTTTAATCGCCGTCAGCGCTGCACGCAGGTGATCGTCGATCGGGCAATTTCGACCCCAGATGGAGAACGCGAGTTTGCGGTCCGGGCTACCCGGAATTGGGTCGATATCGCCCTTTAGCCAGATGTTCCCCCCCGCGTGGCGACCGGTGAATTCGCGCAGTTCAATGTGATCCGTATCGGGCAACTCAGTGCGTGTACCGCCCGGTTGAATCGGGCGTTCGGGGTCGGTCGAGGTTACGTACACCGCGATCTTGCCGCTCGCTTTTTCGATCGGGTACGGGAACAGCGTGTAATCGAGTGCGCCATCGTAGACTTGAATGCGAATGACGTTTTCGATCTTATTCACGTTCGCGAGTTGGCGAACCTCCGCAACGAAATCGCCGCGACCCGATGCATGCAGTTTCCTCAACGCTTTCGCGTACTTCTCGCCCGGCAGTGCGGCAAATAGTTGCTCGTTGACGGGGATATTGTTCCCGCTAATCTTCAGCGATATGAACGGGTCTGGCCCATCGCCCAACACCGTCCCTTTCACTTCGATTCGCTGCCCGCTGCCGGTGCCTGCGAGGTCGATCTTCGTCTCGTCGGTGCCGGTGTTCGTCGTTGTTTTTTTGATTAACCCCGCGACTTCGGTCAGCGGGTAACGAAACTTCTCGTAGGCGAGTCCCATCTTCACCGGGCGAACTTCGAAGTCTCGTTGCCATGCGTTTAGCTTGAGCCGTTGGAATTTGTAGCCGAGTGAAACGATGCCGGATGGCTGAAATTTCGATCGCAAAGTCGCTGCCTCGGCAGGCAGTCGCTCGAAAAGCGCATCGTCGACGACGAGGTCGCGGAGCGCGACCTCGATTCGCACGAGTTTGTCTTCGATGCGATCCCACATCGCGACCGGCGTTCCCGCCCCACGGCGAATACTCGATGCGAGTTGTGCGGGCACCACACCGGGTGTCGATGGCGGGATGGGAGACATCGGCGTGCTCGAAAGCGGCTTGGTTTCCAAACTCAGTTCGAGAGTGGCATTGCCGAGTTGCCCCGTCGCTTTTTCGACTATCACGACGCCATCTTTGGCGTGAATCGTCGTCTCAATTTTCTCGATCGCGATCGGCAACAGTGCATCTTGAAAGCGCCCGTCCTTCAGTTGCAAGCGTACATCGTACACCAGCGGGCCGTTCGGCTCGGCACTGAGTTCCGCCTTGATCGCGGCTTTCCCCGTAATGGCTTGTTCGTAAGTGGCGGCTTCGGGCACCCACCGTGCGATCAGCGAGATTAGCGATGGGCCGATCGAAAGCTCGGGTACTTCCGTGCGGAGCGAACTCTGCCCCGTGCTGCGGTTGATTCGCGCCATCAGTGTACACTTGCCCAGCGGGTTGTCCCCCGCCGTCGCAAAGCCGTTCGCCTTGATGTTCAGGAACACTGGGGCCGGATCGTTGACGATCGTGAAATTGGCATCGCTGAGTGTTATGCGGGGCAGGGCGTTGGGCGAACGATCCACGATGACAATCGTCGCCTTCGTGACGACGAACGTCGGTAATGGCGACAATGCGCTACTGGGTTTCAGCAACCCATCAAACGCCCATTTGCCGTCCGCACCGCGCTCGATGCGGAACGTCGGTGCGTCAAGGTCGATCTTGCGAATGACCAACCGCCCGCGATTGATCTGCTCTTTATCGTGATAAATGATACTCGTCGGTGCGACGAAGAATGGCTCCGTTTCGCCGCGCTTCGTGAGTGTGAGATCGCGAATCGAGATGCCGCCGAACACGCGAATATGTGCCGAGGAGACGTGGACTTCGGCATCGGGAAACTGCTCGGAGAACGTGCTGAGTAACGCCGTACGCACCGCATCAGGACTGACGTACGACTGCATCCACCAGATGCCGTAGCCGATACCGGCGAGCACCGTGAGAATAAGCAATCGTATCGACCACGTGCGGAAGGCCGCCATCGCTTCCCATCCTGGGCACGCACATTCGGTTCCGCACTATCCATGTGCGGTTCGGGATAATAAACGTACTTGTGCGAGTGGTCAAGGCGAACGGGAAGGAAGGTTCAGATTGTGGGCGAATCCGGCCATTTCCAGTTGAGGATTTCGGGCATGTCGATACCGTTCTCGACAATGTAACTGTGGTGTTCGGCTAACTTCGCTTCGATGAATTGTGCGGTGTCGGCCGAAGTAGCCGCCAGGCCGGGGACTCGCTTCATCACGTCGCGGACGATATTAAAACGATCGATCTGATTCAGCACGCACATATCGAAGGGCGTCGTTGTCGTGCCTTCTTCCTTGTAGCCGCGAACGTGCAAGTTTTTGTGATTCGTGCGTCGGTACGTCAAGCGGTGGATGAGCCACGGGTAGCCGTGGAACGCGAAAATAATTGGCTTGTTAGTCGTGAACAACGCATCGAATGCGATTTCGCTCAGGCCGTGAGGATGTTCGCTTTCGGGTTGCAGTTTCATGAGGTCGACGACGTTCACGAAACGCACTTTCAGGTCGGGTAAATGCTCGCGTAGAATCGCCACACCCGCCAGCGCTTCGAGTGTCGGCACGTCGCCACTGCACGCGATCACGACATCGGGTTCGGCTCCGCCATCGTTCGAAGCCCAGTGCCAGATGCCGATGCCCGCGTCGCAGTGCGCAATCGCAGCGGGCATGTCCAGCCACTGCGGCGCGAATTGTTTCCCGGCCACAACCACATTGACGTATCCGCGGCTACGCAAGCAATGGTCGGTGACGCTCAGTAGCGTGTTCGCATCGGGTGGCAAATACACCCGCACGATCTCAGCTTTCTTGTTCAGCACGAGGTCGAGGAAGCCGGGATCTTGGTGGCTGAAACCGTTGTGATCTTGCCGCCACACGTGCGAACTCAGTAGGTAGTTCAAGCTCGCGATCGGCTTACGCCACGGCACTTCGCGACTAATTTTTAGCCACTTCGCATGTTGGTTGAACATCGAACCGACGATGTGGATAAACGCTTCGTAACAAGAGAAGAAGCCGTGCCGGCCCGTCAGTAGATAGCCTTCGAGCCAGCCTTGGCACTGATGCTCGGAGAGTACTTCCATCGCGCGGCCATCGTGTGATTCGCGGGTGTCGTCATTCGCATCGATCTTGCCGACAAAGCATCGCCCCGTTGCGTCGAGTACATCCTGCCAGCGGTTCGACGCTAACTCGTCCGGGCTGAACACTCGGAAGTTTTTCGCTTCGGCATTGAGCTTCATCACATCGCGTAAAAACTTCCCTTGAACGCGGGTCGACTCTGCATCGATCGCGCCTGGCAACGCTACCGCCACCGCGTAATCGCGATAGTTCGGCAAGATTAAATCGCGTAACAACTGCCCGCCGTTCGCGTGCGGGCTTGCCCCCATTCGCAGCGTGCCCGTTGGCGCGATTGCTGCCAACTCGGGTAGCAATTCGCCATGTGCATCGAACAATTCCTCGGGGCGATAGCTTTTCATCCACGTTTCGAGAACGCGGATATGTTCCTCGGAAGTCATGTCCGACATCGGCACCTGATGGCTCCGCCACGAACCGACTACGGTCTTGCCGTCAATATCATGGGGACACGTCCAACCCTTGGGCGTTCGCAAAATAATCATCGGCCAGATCGCTCGCTCGCTGCCGTTGTGTGTACGGGCATCGAGTTGGATGTCTCGAATTTGCGCGATCACCGTATCGAGCGTGGCGGCGAGCAACTTGTGTACGGTTGCGGGATCGTCGCCTTCGACGAAGTGCGGCGTGTAGCCGTAGCCTTCGAATAACTTGCGGATTTCGTCGTGCGGGATGCGCGAAAGTAGCGTTGGGTTGGCGATCTTGAAACCGTTGAGGTGCAAGATCGGCAGCACGGCCCCATCGCGGGCGGGGTCGAGGAATTTGTTCGAATGCCAAGCTGTCGCCAGTGGGCCGGTCTCGGCTTCGCCGTCACCGACGACGCAGGCGACGATGAGTTTCGGGTTGTCGAAAGCGGCACCGAAGGCGTGCGATAGTGAGTAGCCGAGTTCGCCGCCTTCGTGGATCGAGCCAGGCGTTTCCGGGGTGCAATGGCTACCGATCCCGCCGGGGAAGCTGAACTGTTTGAACAGCTTTCGAATGCCCGTTTCATCGCAGGTGATGTTCGGGTACACCTCACTGTAAGTGCCTTCGAGATAAACGTTCGCAACGATCCCCGGCCCGCCGTGCCCCGGGCCCGCGATGTAAAGCATCTCGAGGTTTTGTTCGCGAATCACACGATTCAGATGAACGTACAACAGGTTCAGCCCCGGCGTTGTGCCCCAGTGGCCGAGCAGTCGCGGCTTGATGTGCGCGCGAGTCAGCGGCACCTTCAGCAGCGGATTATCGAGCAAATAGATTTGCCCGACGGACAGGTAATTGGCCGCACGCCAGTAGGCGTCCATCTTGTGCAAAAGATCATCGCTGACGGCAGTCATGGTATGTGCTTTCGCGTTCGTCGGTTGTAGGGTTATAAGATCGCGCACAGCACGCGCGATGATGATTTCTTCGTCGGTCGGGATCACGCGCACGGTCACGCGGGAGTTGGAAATCACCGGCGCGTTGGCTGCGTTGGCGAGCATGTCGAGTTTCACGCCGAGAAATGCGAGACCATCGCAAATTCGCTCGCGCACTTCCGGCGAATGTTCGCCGACGCCACCGGAAAACACGATTGCATCCAGCCCACCGAGCGCGGCCGCATACGCACCGATAGACTTGCAGGCCTGGTAGCAAAACAGCTCAACCGCTTCTGCGGCAGGTGGGTCGGTCGCCTGCTTCGCAAGCAGATCGCGCATGTCCGCACTCGTTCCCGAGACGCCGAGTAAACCCGATTTGCGATTGACCAAGTCATCGATTTGATCCGCAGTTAGCCCTTCCGTGCGAGTGAGGTAGACGAGCACGCCGGGGTCGATGTCGCCGGTCCGCGTGCCCATCATCAGCCCGCCGGCCGGGGTGAAGCCCATCGTCGTGTCGATGCACTTTCCGCCACGCACCGCCGCCATGCTCGCCCCAG
>JANXNT010000991.1 GCA_025353985.1 Limnoglobus sp. | reverse complement strand
ATTCGCTTCGACGGCATATGGCACATAAATCGTGTCGCCCATCAGCCGCGTGATCCGCTCCGCGACGCTCGTTTTGCCGTTGCCGGGGTACCCGAAAAAGAAGATCGATTGTGCCGAATTGATCGCCGGGCCGATCTCGTTGAACGATTCATCGGTGATGATGAGGTCTTCGAACGCCTTGCGAATACTCCGCCGCGTAACGACGATTTTCTTCACCGTCTGCGCGAGTACTGCCTCGACGTAATCGGTGAACGGCACCGGCAGCGGACCGACGTAGCTTGTTTTCTCCATCGCTTCCTGCAGAGCGGCGGTGCCCTTCGGCGGCTTGATTTCGTAGATAAATGCGTTGTCGCCGCCACCGCTGCCACGCTGGCCGACGATGTCGATGAGCGTCTGTTTCCGCAACGATTGCAACACCGGCCCGAGCACGGGGAACGGCACCGCAAGTTCGTTGGCGATCTCGCCGCCAGTGAGTTGACCACGCGTGAAAATCACTCGCAAAATCATGTCGAATAGGAACGGACTCGGCAGGCCGAGTTCTTCCCATTTCACCGGGATTCGCGGGGCAAACTGGTTGCCACCCAGCGTCGGCGAGCCTTCCTCGTCGGTCGGCGGCGGGTCGCCGAGGAGCGTCACGCCATCAAGGCTACCGTAACGTTGCGCATCGGCTAAAAGTTGATCGTAGTGGAGTTTGTGTAACCGCAAATGTTCGACCGCACCCGCATCGCCGGCGGCTTCGGCTTGTGCCAAACAATCGAGCACCGCAGGCGCGACGGCGTACTTTACGCCATCAATGTACATGTGGTGAAGGTACTCCCCCGGCCGAACGAAACAGTCCGGCGTGTGCGTCGGAAGCTGTAACATCTGATGGTAAAATTCATTCGCGATAATAAATCGCATCGGCCACCTTCCCAACTGAGTCCGCAAGTTTACACTTCGGCTATCTTAGAATACAGACGTCCCGTTTGGTAATTGGAAATCGGATGCATTTCCGCAACGGGCGATAGCACCTTCTGAGTCGCTCTCGACTCCCGTACACGGTGGAATAGGAAATTCGCTGGAAAGTCCAATTTTCGCAGGAGCGGAAATCAGCTCGAACGACGACGCGACAAGTCCCCTACACGTTCTCCACAACGCAATCGATACATTTTCGCACGACCGTTACTTAACGGATCGCCAAAATGTGTCTATGAAACGCCGACAGATCGATTTGCGTCTGGCGTGAAGTTGTTCTAGTTTTTCGCATATTCGCAACCGCCCACTCGCCATCAATATGGTGTTCGTATGTCTGTGCCGAACTCGTTTGAAGAATTAATTCAGCTCATCCGGAAAAGCGGCATGGTGGATGAAGCCCGGTTGACTGCGTATATCACGCGACGCCAGAAAGGTCGCGGGTTATCTTCCGATCCACGACAAGCGACCGACGACATGATCGGCGACGGGATGCTGACGAACTTCCAGGCCGAGCAATTTTTGCTTGGAAAATGGCGTGGCTTCAGCATCGGAAAATATAAACTGCTGGAGCGGATCGGCGTTGGCGGCATGGGGCAGGTTTTCCTGTGCGAGCACATGTTCATGAAGCGCCGCGTCGCGATTAAGGTGCTGCCACCTGCTAAGGCCGAACAGCCCGCGGCACTCGGTCGATTTTATCGCGAAGCCCGTGCGGCTGGTTCGCTCGAACACCCGAACATTGTCCGTACGCACGATATCGACCAAGATGGCAACCTGCACTTTATTGTAATGGAATACGTCGACGGCTCGAACCTGCTTGAGATCGTCAAGAAGTTCGGCCCGATGGACTGTGGCCGTGCGGCACACTACACGAAACAAGTCGCAATCGGGCTCGACTTCGCGTTCAAGAGTGGCGTAATTCACCGCGACGTGAAACCTGGCAATATCTTGATCGACCGCAAGGGGCTGGCTCGCGTTCTCGACCTGGGGCTGGCCCGTTTCTTCAACGATCAATCTGACATGCTCACGGTGAAGTACGACGACAAGATCGTGCTCGGTACCGCAGATTACGTGGCCCCGGAACAAGTCGCGAATAGTCACGCCGTCGATGTGCGTGCGGACGTGTATGCACTCGGTGCGACGCTGTACTTCTTGCTGGCCGGCCACCCGCCGTTTCCGACGGGCACGGTTTCGCAGAAGTTGCTTTGGCACCGCACAAAAGAACCGACGCCGATCCGCCAACTTCGCCCCGAAGTGCCCGAAGGCTTGGCCGCAATTCTGGCGAAGATGATGGCAAAAGACCCGGCCGTGCGATATCAGTCGCCCGCAGAAATCGTCAACGCAATTACGCCGTGGATCACGACCGATAAGCTGGTGCCATCGGTATCGGAGATGCCCGTATTGTGCCCCGCCGTGCTCGAAGGCATGGACATGGCACCGATGGTCGAATTGAGCGCGACCCACTCGCCGATACCCGAAGCGGCCGCCGTGGGTATGGGGTCCGTCACCCGTAGCAAACTCGTCAGCCAACTGGCCGCCGACATGCGTACGCAACCCGCCCAGAAGCCGTTCGGAAGCCCAGCGGCCGCGAACCCGTTCAGTGCGCCAACACGAAAATCGTTCGAGCCGCAAACGGCTGGGACGGGTACCGCACCTCAGAAATACCCGCAGATGGCCGCCGTGGCTCCGGCCCCTTCGCCATCGAAACCGTTCGCAGCCAAGCCTCGGCCCGAAGCGTCGCCGTTCGGTAGCCAGGTACACAAGCCGATCGAACCGACTCCACTACCGTATCCGGTGCAGCAGGCACCGCATCAGAATCCGGCGTTGCCGATGGCTCCGCAACCGCAGCCCAAACGCAACAATACGATTTATAACATCGCACTCGTTTCAATTTTAGTCGCATCGATCACACTCGGTGCGGGGCTGGCTTACACGAAGTTCTGGAAGGTGCCCGCGCAGAACGTGCAGTCGCAAGTGCCATAACGATTCGGTCTAAAGTTTAAAAATGTTCACAGCCTGACACGCTGTGAACATTTTCATTAGTACTTCATCAATTTTCATCGTCGAGGTATCGATCCGCACGGCATTGGCCGGCTCCTTGAGCGGGTCGAGTTCGCGGGTTTCATCTTGCAGGTCTCGGGCAATAATCTGGTCGTAAATTTCGTGATAACTTTCGGTGCTGTTGATCTTTTCGAGATCGAGCATCCGTCGTAGAGCACGCACTTCGGCGTTGGCGATGAAGAAGAATTTGAGTATCGCTTTCGGGAACACCACCGTGCCTTGGTCGCGGCCTTCGCAGATGATGTTCTTGCCCGTCGCGATGCGGATTTGCTCGGCTTTGAGGTGTTCGCGTACTTCCTTGAACGTGCCGACTTTGCTGGCGAGTGCGTTCATGCGTTCGGTGCGAAGGTGTGCGTTTCGATCTTCGCCGTTTATGAACACGATGTTGTTGCGTAGCTCGAAGTGACATTTTTTCACGATGTTTCGAATCTTCGTCACCGCACGCGGGACGTGTTCGAGATCAATCCCTTCGCGGTCGAGAACTTCGCCAATCGCCCGATACATCGCACCGGTGTTCAAAAGTTCGTAGCCGATGGCTTCCGCGAGTAGCCGTGCCGCCGTCGATTTGCCCGTTCCTGCGTAACCATCAATTGTGATCGTCATTGTCGCTCGCCTCGTCAGTACCAGTAAACAAGGCAAACGACTCGCGTTTAGTGAACCCAGAGCGTGACGATCTCTTTGTCCTTGACCGTTCGCGTGGTTTCGGACGAACCGCTGCCGAGAAGTTGATACTTCAACGAACCGACGGGAACGTCGATGGTCTTCGTTTCTTTCGGGTCGATGCGGTGTGATTTGCCATTGATGGCGATGGAGATTTCGACTTCGTAATCGTTGACGATTTTGACGCTGCCGGTCTCGATGATGGCCTTCGCACTCTCCGGCGAGGAGCTTGCGGTTCGCGTGCTTGCGGACAGTTTCGTGTCGAGCAACTGGAGTTTCTTATCGACAGCGGCGAGCGTTTCTTCGAGGCGGCTCATCTTCTTCAAAAGGCCATCGGTGGCAGAGCCTTTATCGCTGCCACCTTCAAGGAAGATCTGTGTCTGTTTGTTCGATTCCTTGAGCGCATCGATTTCCTTCTTGATGCTCGCGAGTTCTTTGGCTTTGAGGTCTGCGAGGTCGCGTTTCATCTCGGCGATCAGCGCGTTAGTTTTCTCGAACTCTTGCTTCGTGGTGTCGTCTTTTTTGTCGAGGTTGTCGGCGAAGGCGGGGGCAACCATCAAGGTGGTTCCCACAATCGTAGACAGTGCGATTCTGCGAAGTGACAGTGGCATGATGAATTCTCCGGGTGCAATCTTGGTGTTCGATACTACGGGCACAGGCTCGGCAATCGGCTTCGGCACGGGTGCCGTTTCTGCCACTTGTGCCGTGAGCATCGCAACGTACGGCGCAACTGCCTCCATTGGTTTGAGGATATGCGGAGGTTTTACCAATTGCAAGGAATAATTAGGTGGCGGCAGGTTTGCTGGTTCGACGAGTGGCTGCGGAGCCTTAACCGTAGATGGTGTCGGTTCGAACAATTCCGGTAGTTCTGGAGGCGGCACCACTTCTACCTTTT